>JAEDOK010000125.1 GCA_016302005.1 Oscillospiraceae bacterium
GCCGGTGCAGGAACTACCAAATGCGTACAAACTCCCCTCCCATGTCATTGCGAGGGCGCTTGCGCCCGTGGCAATCTCGTGCAGGAACTACCGTCTGTGTACAAACCTGTTTGCCCCTGCCGTCTGCCGCTGCGCGGACGGCACGCCGAGGTCGTCGTGCCCTACGAACTTTGACCGCACCCTCGCCGTAGGGCGCGCACCCGCAAGGGGTACGTGCCCTACAACCGTGGAACGCACCCCGCCCTACAAAGGTTCTTCGGCAATACTTGTCTTTCCCCACCCACCGTGGTATTATGGTCTACAAAACCAACCCTTCGGAGGTTTCTATGCTTCCTGACGCTTTTTTATCGCGGATGCGCCGTATGCTCGGCGGCGAATATGACGCTTTTCTCGCCTCCTACGAGCTTCCCCGCAATGTGGGCATCCGCCTGAACCCGCGCAAGCAGTCCGCGCCCCTGCCCTTCTGTGGAGAACCGATTCCATGGGCGCCCAACGGCTATTATTATGACCCTGCCCGGCGCCCGGGGCTGCACCCGTTCCACGAGGCAGGGCTTTACTATCTGCAAGAACCGAGCGCGATGGCACCCGCCGTGCTGCTGGACGCAAAGCCCGGGGAGCGCGTGCTCGACCTGTGCGCCGCGCCGGGCGGGAAGACGACACAGCTTGCCGCCGCGATGCACGGACAGGGCTTGCTCGTCTGCAACGAGATTCACCCGAAGCGGGCGCGTATTCTGTCCTCCAATATCGAGCGCATGGGGGTTGAAAACGCCCTTGTGCTGAATGAGCATCCCGCGAAATTAGCCGAACGTTTTCCCGCCTATTTCGACCGTGTCCTCGTAGACGCGCCCTGCTCCGGCGAGGGTATGTTCCGCAAGGAGGATGCCGCCGTCACGGATTGGAGCGAGGAGACCGTGCAGATGTGCGCGGCAAGGCAGAGCGAAATTTTAGAATCCGCCGCCGCCATGCTGCAGCCGAACGGCAGACTGGTCTACTCCACCTGCACCTTCGCTCCCGAGGAAAACGAGGGCGTCATCAGCGCGTTTTTGCATCGGCACCCCGATTTTTCCGTCCTCCCCTGCGACGCGCCCTATTTTGACCGCGGCAGACCCGAATGGATCGAAACCCCCGCGGACGGCATCGAGCACACTCTGCGCCTGTTTCCGCACAAGCTGCGCGGTGAGGGACATTTCGCAGCGGTGCTGCAACGCGGCGGCGAGGGGGCGCAAAACGATATTCCCCTGCAAGCCGCCGCGCATCTGCCTGATGAGATCCGCGCATTTCTCAGAGAAAACAGCATTTCCATTGACGGCATACCGCTCGCTTTTGGCGATACATGGTTCCTTGCGCCGCAGGAGCTGCCCGAGCTGCGCGGACTTCGCGTCCTGCGGGCAGGCTTGGAGCTGGGGCAAACGCGCAAGAGCCGTTTCGTTCCCGCGCACGCCTTGGCGCTTTGGTCGGAGGCGTTTCCGAATACCTTCGACCTCCCCGCAGACAGTCGGGAGCTTGCCGCCTATCTGCGCGGCGAGACACTGCACGGCGACAACCGCGGCTGGACGCTCATCACAGCGGACGGTCACCCCATCGGCTGGGCGCGCGGCGCGGAGGGCATTCTTAAAAATCACTATCCGAAGGGTCTGCGCCGTTTTTGATACCCTTGACATTTTCTGCAACCGTTTTGTTATTTCCTCTTTACAAGCTCCGTCAGGTATGATATACTGTTTAAGCCTAAAATTGGCTTAGTGAAGAATGAAAATTCGCATATACTCCTAAGGAATCTCTGAACAAATCGGCTGCGGCGCTCGGCGGATCTTTTGCCGCAACTTTTCGGCTCGAAAACCTTGAAATACACAAAGTATTCCTGCGGTTTTCAAACCTCAGTTTGCGGCAAAATCTCTCACCGACCGCTCTTGCAGATTTATTCAGAGCTTCCCCAACAAGAGAGGGTATGAAATGATTCAATATATCATCGAGGGCGGGAAACCGCTCCAAGGGACGGTCACCATCAGCGGCGCGAAGAACGCGGCAGTGGCGATCCTCCCCGCAACGCTACTGGTCAACGGCACCTGCCGCATTGAGAATGTCCCGGATATTTCGGATGTACGGCTTCTGCTTGAGATTTTAGACAGCATGGGCGCGGAGATCCGCCGCTTAAGCCCCAACACGCTGGAGATCACCTGCACCCATGTGCGCGACAGCGAGGCGTCCGACGCGCTCGTGCGCCGCATCCGTGCGTCGTATTATTTCATCGGCGCGCAGTTAGGGCGCTTCAATCACGCGAGAGTCGCGCTGCCCGGCGGCTGTAATTTCGGGCCGCGTCCCATTGACCAGCACATCAAGGGCTTTGAGGCGATGGGCGCAACGGTGGATCTGCAAAACGGTTTTGTCTGCGCAAGCGCCCCCGAGGAGGGCTTGACCGGAGGCAGAGTCAATCTCGATGTCGTCTCCGTCGGCGCGACGATGAATATCATGATCGGCGCCGTCCTCGCCGGCGGCACGACCATCATCGAAAACGCCGCCAAGGAGCCGCACATCGTCGATCTGGCGAACTTCCTGAACGCCATGGGCGCGAAGGTCTCCGGCGCGGGTACGGATGTTATCAAGATTCGCGGCGTCAAGTCGCTGCGCGGCGGCTTCTATTCCATCATTCCCGACCAGATCGAGGCAGGCACCTATATGGCAGCTGTCGCGGCGGTGGGCGGCGATGTGCTCGTGCAGAATGTCATCCCGAAGCACATGGACACCATCAGCGCCAAGCTGCGCGAGATGGGCGCAAAGGTCACCGAATACGATGATGCCATCCGCGTCCAGCGCAGCGGTCACCTGCGTCGGGCGAATGTCAAGACCCTGCCCTATCCCGGCTTCCCGACGGATATGCAGCCCCAGATCGCGGTGTGTATGTCCCTCGCCTCAGGTGTCAGCGTGATCACCGAGAGCATTTACGACACCCGCTTCGGCTACTGCGCGGAGCTGAACCGCATGGGTGCCGCCATCAAGGTGGATACCAAGGTCGCCGTCATTACGGGCGTGGACCGTCTCCACGGCTGCACCGTCCGCGCCTGTGATCTGCGCGCGGGCGCAGCAATGGTCATCGCAGGACTCGCCGCAGATGGCAAGACCACCATCGAAGATGTCGAATATATCGAGCGCGGCTATGAGAATCTGATCGGAAAGCTGCAAGGTCTCGGCGCAACCATCAAGCGCGTCGAAACCCCCGCCCCAAGAACCGCCTCCGTCGCAGGCTGAGCCTTCTTGACCGCAGTATAAAAACCAAATGCACATCCTTTTGGGTGTGCATTTCGACGCATTCGAAATCTCTCCCCTCCCTGTCATTGCGAGGAGCGCAGCGACATGACAATCTATTCTCCTTCTCTGTGCTGCGTCGGTAATTCCTGCACGAGATTGCCACGCCCTACGGGCTCGCAATGACAAAGATGAAGCAAAATTTAAAATGCACATCCTTTCGGGTGTGCATTTTTTGAGAGGTAACCGATATGGAAATATTCGTTAAAGTGCTGGAGCTGATCGGTACGGTCGCCTTTGCCGCTTCGGGGGCACTGATCGCAATGAGAAAGCATATGGATCTGCTCGGTGTGATCGTCCTCGGCGTCGTCACCGCTGTCGGCGGCGGCATTCTGCGCGACCTAATTCTCGGCATCACGCCGCCGCTCGCCTTTCGCGACCCAACCTGCGCGATTGTCGCCATCGCTACGGCGATCGTGCTGTTTATCCCGTGGGTGCGGCACAAGCTGATGCATAACACGCGGCTGTTTGACGCGGTGCTGCTGGTGATGGACTCGGTGGGTTTAGGCGTTTTCACGGTCATGGGCATTTGGAACGCCCTTAGCTTCTCCCCCGACCGCAGCACCTTTCTGTTGGTTTTTGTCGGCGTGCTGACCGGCGTCGGCGGCGGCGTGATCCGCGATGTTCTCGCCGGCGATCTGCCCTACATTCTCGTCAAGCACATCTATGCCTGCGCCTCGCTGCTGGGCGCGATCACCTGCGCGCTGCTCTGGCGCTGCCTGCCGCAGTATGCCGCCATGCTGATTGCAATTGTGCTGGTGCTGGTGATCCGCCTGCTCTCGGCGTACTTCCGCTGGAACCTCCCCCGCGCCGACGACGTCAATTGACCGCCCGTGCGGAAACTACCGGCTGCGTACCTGCCACCGTCCCATGCAGCATCCTCCCGCCACCCCTGACACCACATAATAATTCCCCGCAAAAGGCGACAAACGCACCTTTTGCGGGGATTTTTTCTTACACTTGTAGGACGGGGATCATACCCTGCCGCATTGGGAAACCGCCCAAAATTTTCCGAAATTCGAGAAAATAATGATTGACAAATCCGATTTTCACAGGTAAAATAGATAAGCCTGCGGACAAGCAGGCTATCCTTGCCGCTGACGCGATCGGCGGCCAAAAGTCCAGAAGGAGGTGCAAACAACAATGGCTAAGATTTCCGGCAAGTATGAGATCGTCTATATCATCGACCCCG
>JAEDOK010000126.1 GCA_016302005.1 Oscillospiraceae bacterium
GAACGAGCGTTACGGATGCGGCGTACCCCTTGCGGGTGCAATCTCATGCAGGCACTCCCATAGAACCCGTAGGGGCGGCTATCAGCCGCCCGGTGCAGGTACCACCGACCGCGAACCGAAAAACAGGAAACCGCAAAGACCGAAACAAAGGCTTACCGATTCACTGCCCTTTTACAGATCCAGCTTCAGATCTCCCTCTTTGATCCAACCGAGCTTCCGCAGCAGCATTCCAAGCAGCGGTGTCAGCACGGCGGGAAGGACGAAGCAGATCATAACCAAGCCGATCCAATCCATTGCGGTGATCGCCGCCTTTGCGCCGTTTGCAATGTCGTTGACCCAGCCGGAATACACGCCGATCTGCCCCACAAAGCCGCAGGTGCCCATACCGGCGGAGACGGCGGTGCCGTTCATCTCCATTTTGAACAGACAGGTGGCAAGGGGACCGGTGATAGCGGAAACCAGCGTAGGCGGGATCCAAATGCGGGGATTCTTGACGATGTTGGGCATTTGCAGCATACTCGTGCCGATGCCCTGCGCCACCAAGCCGCCCCAGCGGTTTTCGCGGAAGCTCATCACGGCGAAGCCGACCATCTGTGCGCAGCAGCCTGCCACGGCAGCGCCGCCTGCCAAACCGGTCAGACCCAGCGCCGCGCAGATCGCAGCGGAGCTGATGGGCAGCGTCAGCGCAACGCCGATGATCACGGAGACAAGAATGCCCATCAGGAAGGGCTGCTGGGTCGTTGCCCATTTTACCGCGTCTCCCACTGCGGAAGCGGCTTTTCCGATGGGCGCGGCAATCAGGTAGGAAAGCCCGATGCCGACCAATATCGTCACAATGGGCGTGACCAAAATGTCAATTTTCGTGGTCTTGGAGACCAATTTGCCGCATTCGCAGGCGACGATCGCGACAAAATAAACCGCGAGGGGGCCGCCCGCGCCGCCCAACGCATTCGCCGCAAAGCCGACCGGGATCAGCGAGAACAGCACCAGCGGCGGCGCTTTTAGCGATACGCCGATGGCGACGGAAATGCCCGCACCGACGGTCAGGGAGACCAACCCGCCCAGCGTGCAGTCAATCGTCTGCGCGCCCTGCTTGATGGTCACGAGGGTCTTGGTCAGAAAACCGATGTGGAACTGCTGCCCGATGGTGTTCAGGATCGTGCCCACCAGCAGCGTGCAGAACAATCCCTGCGCCATTGCGCCCATCGCGGTGACAAAATAGGTCTTCCACGAGGGCACAACGCCTTGCTTTTTCAAGAATTCTTTCATAGGTTCCTCCTAAGAGATATTTGCCCTGATTGTATAGCAAAACCTTCCACAATGCAAGAAAAAACTCGAAGAAAGGATAAATAAGCCATGGAAAATCTTCTGCCTGTCATCCTCGACGGCGACCCCGGGCATGACGACGCGATCGCGTGGATGCTCGCCAAAGCCAGCCCGTTGCTGGATATCCGCGCCGTCACCTCGGTCTGCGGCAATCAGACCATCGAGAAAACTACCTATAACGCCCAACGCATCTGCACGCTCTTGGGCATCGACGCGCCGGTGGCAATGGGAAAACCCGCGCCGCTGCTGGCGGAGCCGATGAACGCGCCCTCCGTCCACGGACAGAGCGGCTTGGACGGACCCGTCCTGCCTGAGCCGAACGCGCCGCTCTCGTCCCTGCGTTCGGTAGAGCTGATGGCGAAGGTGCTGCAGGAGAGCGAAACGCCCGTCGCCTTGGTGCCGACGGGGCCTCTGACCAATATCGCTGCCCTCCTGCTCGCCCATCCGGAATTGAAGGAAAAGATCAAGGTCATCAGCCTCATGGGCGGCGGCATCACCCACGGCAACTGGACGCCCGCAGCGGAATTCAATATTTTAGTAGATCCCGAGGCGGCAAAAATCGTCTTTGAAAGCGGCATCCCGATCATTATGAGCGGACTCGATGTGACCGAACGGGCGCTGATCTTCCCGAAGGACTTCGAGCGTATCCGCGCCGTCGGCAACCCCGTCGCCCGCGTCGTCGCGGATTGGCTGGAATTCTTCTACGGCTTCCATCGGGAGATCGGCTATACAGGCGCGCCGCTCCATGACCCCGTCGCGGTGGTCAGCCTCATTCGCCCCGACCTGCTCACGAGCAAACGCCTGTGCGTCGAGATCGAGACGCAGGGCGAATACTGCCGCGGCGCGACCATCGGACACGAACGAAAGCACGCCAACGCGCTGGTCAACTTCGATATCGACCGCGACGGCTTTGCAGACCTGCTTGTCGAGGCGGTCAGCACCTATGGGGAGGGATAACCATGAAAACATATCCGATTTGGATCGACTGTGATCCCGGCGTAGACGACGCCGCAGCGCTCCTGCTTGCGCATTGGCAGGAGGAGACGGAGATCGTCGGCATTTCCACGGTGTCCGGCAACGCGTATATAGACCAAACAACAGAGAACGCCCTAAAGCTCTGCGACCTGATGGGCGCAAGCTACCCCGTCTATCGCGGCGCGGAAAAGCCGCTGTTCCGGGCGTATCACGACGGCGCGGAGTTCCACGGCAAGAACGGCTTAGGCGGCGCGGAGCTGCCGGAACCGCGCAGGGAAGCGGAGCGGCTCCCCGCGTGGGACGGCTTGTACGAGGCGGCAAAGCGGTATGAGGGCAGCTTGGAGCTTGTCACCCTGGGGCCGCTGACCAATATCGCCATCGCCTTGGGAAAGCACCCGGACTTGAAGGAGAAGCTGCACCGCATCGTAATGATGGGCGGCGCTGCCACGCGGGGCAACCGCACCCCCAGCGCGGAGTATAATATCTATGCCGACCCGGAAGCGGCGCAGGCGGTGTTCCGCAGCGGCATTCCAATTGTCATGTGCGGATTGGAGGTCACGGAGGAGGCGCTGCTTTTGCCCGAGGAGATCGACGCGGTGGGGGAGAAGAATACCCCCGTCACGCGCTTCTTCCACGCCGCCGTGCAGGACATCCTGAAAAAGAACATGGCAGCCGGCTGCGCGGGCTGGTGCGTCCACGATGCCTGCCCGATCGCCTATTTGGCGCACCCGGAGCTGTTCACCGCCAAAGAAGCCGGCGTCTTTGTCGAAACCCAAGCGGAGCTGACCCTCGGCAAGACGGTAACCGACCTCTACAGCGACAAAAAGTTCGGCATCAAAAATGCCCTCGTCGTACTGGAAGTCAACCGCCCCGCCTTCGCCCAACGCCTAACCACCGCCGTCACCCACATCTGACGCCATACGGGCGGCTATCAGCCGCCCGTTGCAGGCACTACCGACTGCGTACAAAACGAAACAAAAGATTGCCGCAGCTGGTGTGCGCACCGGCTGCGCAATGACAAAGAGGGTGGCTATTTTGTCATTGCGAGGAGCACAGCGACGCGGCAGCGCAGCCGTTCACAAGGAACGAGTGTTACGGATGCGGCATACCCCCTGCGGGTGCAATCTCGTGCAGGTACAAGCTCTGCATAACCGCACCCTCACCGTAGGGCGCGACGACCCCGGCGCGCCGGTGCAGGAATTACCGACTGCGTATCAGCTCGGTCGGCAGACACGACTTTCTATTGCATGGAGGAACCTATGGCGCTTCAAACCTCTGCGGACGAACCGTCTTGCATAAAAAAGATTCCCGCACCCGTGGAGATATCCGGGAGCAGCGCGGCATTTTTCGAGCAGCTCAAACAGACCTATCAGGTGGTAAAAACGCTGTCCGAGAAGAACGGCGCGGCGGTCTTGCGGCTTCGCCACCGAACGTTGCACAAAGACCTGCTCCTGCGTCGATACCAAAAGCCCGTTCCCGCTTATGATATTTTGCAGGCGTTGCGCCACCCCAATCTGCCGGAAGTGTATGACAGCCTGCATTTCCCTGACGGTCAGCTCGTTTTCGAGGAATACATCGAGGGGCTCACCGTGGCGCAGGTGCTGGAAACCGGAAGATACACCCCGCGCGGTGCCGTGGATATCCTGCGAAAGACCTGTGCGGCGGTCGAGGCGCTGCATCACTGCGGCATCCTCCACTTGGATATCAAGCCCCAAAATGTGATGATTACCAACGCGGGAGAGGTCAAGCTGATCGACCTAAACGCGGCAAAGCTGACATCGTCGGAGCAAAGGCAGGAAACCGAAGTCCTCGGTACAATCGGCTATGCAGCCTATGAGCAATTTGGTATCAGCCCGTGCGACGAGAGAACGGATGTGTTCGCCCTTGGCGTATTCCTAAATGTCTTACTGACGGGCGAACACCCGACCCGCAAACGAGCAAAAGGACACCTGGGCAGGGTCGTCCGAAAATGCACCCAAACCGATCCTGACAGCCGCTATCCCAACGCGGAACGGCTGATGCTTGCCCTATAAAAAGAACTCTGCACAAGCATGTGAAATATCATGCTTGTGCAGAGTTCTTTATCGGGAGGCGCAAGAGGTGCAGCTTTTATACCAATCACCAATTAAAATGTGCAACGCGCATTTTAATTGCGATACCGTGA
>JAEDOK010000010.1 GCA_016302005.1 Oscillospiraceae bacterium
GCTTACTCGACCGCCTTGCCGAGATCGGCGGCGGTCTGCTGTGCGACACCCTGCGCAGCATCGAGGCGGGTACGGCGACACGCACCCCGCAGGAGCATGCAAAGGCGACCTTTGCGCCGATGCTGACAAAGGCGCTTTGCCCGATCGACTGGACGCGCTCCCTGCGCGAGATCATCGACCATGTGCGCGGACTCGACCCGTGGCCCGTGGCGACGACAGAGCTTGCGGGAAAGCGCTTCAAGATCTACGCCGTGCGCCCGACCGGAAAAACGACCGAAAAAGGCCCAGGAACGCTCTTGGCGCTCACCAAACAGGGCTTGGAGATCGCCTGCGGCGGCGGGGATGTGGCGGTCATTACCTGCCTGCAAGCCGACGGCGGCAAAAAAATGCCCGCGCCGGACTATTTCCGCGGGCACCCGATCGAATTATAATATGGCGGCAACTGCGAGAGACGCCGCGCTGCTTGCCCTGATCGACTGCCGCAAGGGCGGCGCGTGGGCTGACGGCGCGCTGAAGGAGCGGCTTTCCGATATGGATCGCCGAGAGGCGGCGCTGGCAAGCAGACTTTGCTACGGCGTGCTGCAAAACCGAATTTTGCTGGATCACCATATCGACGCATTCGCACGGGGAAAATTGCAGCCCGTGGTGCGCGATATCCTGCGCCTTGCGGTGTATCAGCTGGAATTTACCAATAAAATCCCTGCCGCTGCCGCCGTTAACGAGGCGGTGGAGCAGACAAAACGCTTTGCCAACCCTACAGCTGCGCGGCTGGTTAACGGCGTTCTGCGCACGATCCTGCGGGCGCAGCCGTTGGAGCTGCCCGCCGATCCCGCGATCCGCTACAGCCATCCGCAGGCGCTTGCCGCACTGTTCGTGCAAGAATTCGGGCAGGAGAAGGCAGAGCGGCTGATGCGGAGCGACAACGAAACGCCGGATACGGTGCTGCAAGTCAATACCCTCCGCGCGGACACCGGGCAGGTGCGGGATGCCCTGCTGGAAGCCGGTGCGCAGGTCAAGCCGCACCCGTACCTTCCCGACTGTCTGATCGTCAGCGGCACGGGAAATATCGAGCAGCTTCCCGCCTATCGGGAGGGGCTGTTTTACGCGCAGGATACGGCTGCGAATTTAGCCGTGCGTGCCGCCGGCCTACAGCCGGGCATGCGCGTGCTCGATTGCTGCGCCGCCCCCGGCGGCAAGAGCTTTGCCGCTGCTATGGCGATGCAAAATCAGGGGGAGCTGATCTCCTGCGACATTCATCCGCATAAGCTGAGGCTGATCGAAAACGGCGCAGCGCGGCTCGGTATTTCCGTTCTGCAAACGCGTCTGCAAAATGCCGCAGAGCCGGTTCAAGAATGGCGTGAAGCAATGGACGCGGTGCTGGCGGACGTGCCCTGCTCGGGACTCGGCGTGATCCGAAAAAAGCCGGATATCCGCTATAAGCCGCTTGCGGAAACGGAGCGCCTGCCCTCATTGCAAGGCGCGATCTTAGGGCAGCAGGCGGACTATGTCAAACGCGGCGGCGTGCTGCTTTACAGCACCTGCACCGTCTTGCGGCGGGAGAACGAAGCGGTCGCGGAGGCGTTTGTGCGGACGCACCCCGACTTTACCGCCGAGACGGTGGAATTTCCCGTGAATTCCGGCATCCCGTCCGGCGCAATGACGACCCTTTTGCCGTGCGATCACGGCACGGACGGATTCTTTATCTGTAAATTCAGGAGGAAGCCTTGAAGGACATCAAATCCATGACCCTTGCCGAGCTGACGCAGGAGTTTACCGCAGTCCTTGGCGAGCCGAAATTCCGCGCAGAGCAGGTCTATATATGGCTGCATCGCGGTGCGCGGAGCTTTGACGAGATGACAAATCTTTCGAAGCCCCTGCGGGAAAAGCTGGCGCGGAACTATGCGCTGCCGTATCCCACCGTTGCCCGCCGCTTGGAATCCAAAAAGGATGGAACGATAAAGTATCTTTGGCGTCTAACGGACGGGAACTGTGTGGAAAGCGTCCTCATGCGGTATCATCACGGCAACACCGTCTGTATCTCCTCAGAGGTCGGCTGCCCAATGGGCTGCGCGTTCTGTGCCTCCACTTTGGGCGGTCTGGTGCGGCGGCTGGCACCTTCTGAAATGCTCGATCAGGTGCTGTTTACGCAGCTGGACTCCGGGCTTCCGATCTCCAATATCGTTCTTATGGGCATCGGCGAGCCGCTGGATAACTATGACACCGTGCTGCGCTTTCTACACCTTGTCAATTCGCCGGAGGGTATGCATATCGGCATGCGCCATATCAGCCTCTCGACCTGCGGCATTGTGGACAAGATCGACCGTTTGGCAGAGGAAAATTTGCAGTTGACGCTCTCCGTCTCGCTGCACGCGCCGACAGACGAGGTGCGCAGCAGCATCATGCCCATTAACCGAAAATATCCCGTAGATGTTCTGCTGGATGCGTGCAAACGCTATTTTGAGAAAACGGGCAGACGCATCTCGTTTGAATACGCCATGATCCGCGATGTCAACGATACACCGCAGATGGCGCAGATCCTCATCAAAAAACTGCGCGGGATCGCCGCGCATGTGAATTTAATCCCGCTCAACGATGTGGCGGAAAGTCCGCTGAAGCCCAGCCTGCCGGAGACGGTGCGCGCGTTTCAGCAGACGTTGGAGCAGCACGGCATTCCTGCGACGGTGCGAAGAACGCTCGGCAGCGATATTAACGCCTCCTGCGGACAGCTCCGCCGCAACTTTGAACGGGAAAACGGAAGGAAGTGAGGTCGATGGAGGTCTGGGGACTGACTGACACCGGTAATGTAAGGGAGCAAAATCAGGATGCCTACCGCATTGAACGGCTCAACGAAAACGCACTGTTGGCTGTCGTCTGCGACGGCATGGGCGGCGCTCGCTCGGGCAATGTGGCAAGCCGCCTTGCCAGCGAGGTGTTCTCCGAGGAGGTCAAACGCTCCTTTTCGGCGGAGCATACGCCGCAGGAGGCGGAGCGGATGCTGCGCAGTGCGGCATCGCTGGCGAATATCGCGGTCTTTGAGCAATCGCAGCTCAGTGAGGAATACAGCGGTATGGGCACGACGCTGGTTGCGGCGCTGGTCTATGAAAAGGCGGCGCTTGTGCTCAACATCGGAGACAGCCGCGCCTACCTCATCAATGCTGACGGCGTGACCTGTGTCACGACGGATCATTCCGTAGTGGAGCTGATGGTGCAGCGGGGCGAGCTGACACCGGAGCAGGCAAAGAACCATCCAAGCAAAAACCTGATCACCCGCGCCGTAGGCACGGGAAAGCAGGTCTTTGCGGATGTGTTCCGTGTTTCCGCCGTCAAGGGGGATTGCTTCCTGCTCTGCACGGACGGACTGTCCAATTTGATGGCGGATCAGGAGATCCTCTTTGAGGTAGTCCATGGGGCGCGCAAGGATGACTGCTGCCAGCGCCTGCTGGAGATCGCGAAGGAGCGAGGCGCGCCGGATAATGTGACCTCGGTCTTGATCGCATTGTGAGATACATTACACTTCGGCACCCGTTCGCCGTTTGGAGCGGGTCCGCGTATGCGGAATAGGGAGTTTCCATGGAGAATTACATAGGAAGATTGCTGGACAGCCGCTATGAGATCCTCGATGTGATCGGCACGGGCGGCATGGCTGTGGTATATCGGGCACTGGATCATCGCCTGAATCGTCTGGTCGCGGTGAAGATCCTGAAGGATGAGCTTTCGCGGAATCAGGAGTTCCGCCGCCGTTTCCATGTTGAGTCGCAGGCGGTCGCTATGCTGTCACATCCGAATATTGTGAGTGTCTACGATGTCTCCAGATCGGGGGATGCGGACTATATCGTCATGGAGCTGATCGAGGGGATCACTCTCAAGCAGTATTTGGAGAAGAAAATCAATCTGAACTGGCGCGAGACGCTGCATTTTTCCATGCAGATCGCCAAGGCGCTGGAGCACGCGCACAGCCGCGGTATCGTCCACCGTGATATCAAGCCGCACAATATCATGATTCTCAAGGACGGCAGTATTAAGGTCGCGGACTTCGGCATTGCGCGCGTCGGATCCGCGCAGAACACACTCACGCGCGAGGCGCTGGGTTCGGTGCATTATATCTCGCCGGAGCAGGCAAAGGGTGCGCGGGTGGATAACCGCAGCGACCTGTATTCCCTCGGCGTCGTGATGTATGAGATGCTCACGGGACGCACGCCCTATGACGGCGAGACGCCCGTCTCGGTCGCCATTCAGCACATTAACGGCACTGCGCGCCGCCCGAGCGAGCTGATGCCCGGTATTCCGCTCGGCTTGGAGCAGATCGTCATGCGGGCGATGAGCGCGAACGCGGATGAACGCTACGGCTCCGCCACGGAGATGCTGCATGATATGGAGGAGTTCCGCAAGAATCCTGCCATGACCTTCTATGGCGGCATGGCTGCTTCGGAGACATCGAAGCCCGCCTCACAGAAACCGGGCATGACCCGCACCGAGGCGGAGCGCTATGCGGCAGCGCGGGCGGCAAAGAATCCCGACGGCAGAACGCCTGAGGAGCGCCGCGCCGAGCGGGCAAGACGGGAAAAAGAGCTTGCCGAACAGAAGCGCCGCAGAAATCTGACCATTGCCATCGTTGCGGCAGCGGCAGTGTTTGTGATCCTGCTCGTCGTCCTGATCGTCAACTTGGTCGGCGGCGGCTCGGAGGACCCGAAGGACAGCGAATCTATCTCCGACATGGAAAACGGCGAGGTTGAAGTGGAAAACTTCGTCGGTATGCGGTTAGAGGATATTGACCCCAATGCCTATCCTGATCTGATCGTCGATGTCAGAGATGTCAAGTATGAATACAGCGACGAATATGAAGAGGGCTATGTCATGGCGCAAAGCCTCAAGGCGGGCGAGATGGTCAAGCGCGGGCGCACCGTCAAGCTGACCGTCAGCAAGGGTGCAGAGGAAAAGGAAATGCCGCGTCTTGAAAATGAGACGGAGACCAATGCCATGAAAACGCTGGAGGCACTGAACCTTGGTTTGAAGATCGTCATTAAGGACGAAAACAGCAGCGATGTCAAGCAGGGCAGTGTCGTGCGCACCGAGCCGGATGCGGGAGAGAAGCTCCAGAAGGGGCAGGAGGTCATCCTCTATATCAGTCTCGGACAAAATAAAATGCCCGACCTGAAGAACGATACCCGCAGCAATGCGGAAACCCGTCTGCGTGCCCTGGATATTGGCTTGAGCATCATCTTCTTAGAGGAGGAAAGCGACAGCGTTGAGGAGGGTAAAGTTACTCGCACCGACCCTGTTGCCGGCAGTCAAATCAAGGAAAAGGATACCATAACGGTCTATATCAGTACGGGTGACGGCAAGATTACCGTTCCGCCTGTGATCGGCTTTACCAAGATGGAGGCGATCACCCTGCTCAAGGATGCGGGCTTGATGTATGAGGTTCGCGAGATGTACGACCCGACGGTGGAAAACGGCAAGGTCATCAGCCAGAGCGAAATGCCGAACTCCAAGGTCGAAAAGGGAACGGTCGTCGTGATTGATGTCTCGTTGGGAGCGGAGCCGACTACGGAACCGCCTACGGAACCGCCCACGGAACCGCCCACGGAGTCAACCACCACCGAAGAAACAACAAGCAGTGAAACGGAGACACCGTAGCGCATGAGCGAGCTGCAAAGCGGGCGCATTGTCAAGGCGCTCAGTGGTTTTTACTATGTTTTGGCGGCGGACGGCACCGTGACGGAGTGCCGCGCGCGCGGGATTTTCCGCAAGGAGCATATTACCCCGATTGTGGGAGACTATGTGGAATTCTCCGTTGAGCGCGGGCGCGGCATGGTTGAACGGATCGCGCTGCGCAGAAACAGCTTCATCCGTCCTGCTGTCAGTAATTTAGACGCTTTGGTTATTTTAGCCTCGGGTGCGAACCCCGTGACCGATCCGTTTTTGATCGACCGCGTTGCGGCAATTGCGGGGGATCGGGGCGTCCCCGTTCTCCTGTGCGTCAACAAGGTCGATCTGAATGACGGTGAAAAGCTCATCGGCGTCTACCGCCGTGCGGGCTTTGCAGTCTTTCCGACGAGTGCAGAGACCGGCGAGGGTGTCGAAGCGCTTCGTGCGGCAGTGCGCGGAAAGACCGTGGCGTTCACGGGCAACTCAGGTGTCGGAAAGAGCAGCCTCTTGAACTGCATGGATGCGGAATTTGCGATCAAAACGGGCGAAGTATCCGATAAGCTCGGACGCGGCAGACACACGACGCGCCATGTGGAGCTTTACTGCCTGCCCGACGGCACCTGCGTGATCGACACACCGGGCTTCTCCTCCTTTGACACTGAGCAGATGGAGCTGATCCTGAAGGAGAATCTGCAATACGCCTTCCCGGATTTTGCGCCATATCTCGGGCATTGCCGCTATCATGACTGCGCGCATATCCATGAGCCGGGCTGCGCCGTGCTTGCGGCGCTGCAAGAGGGCAAGATAGAGCCGACACGCCATGCAAGCTATGTCCGCCTGTACGAGAGCGCCAAGGAGATCCGCCTCTGGGAGCATAAGCAGCAGGGCTGATAGAAACATACCTGAATGTATTATGCTTGTAGGGCGGGGACATGTCCCCGCCCTACAGATACAGCGCTCAAAAACGAAATATACGCATTTCAACCGCCTCCTGCGCATAGGGTAGCAGGGGGCGGTTTTTATGTGTAAGAAGAATGAATTACTTGGCACGGCTTTGATGGCATTGGGAGCGGGGCTGCTGCTCTCTCTGCTGTTCTCCTCCGTCTTGGCGCTCGGCGTGATCGGCGTGGCACTGCTGATCGGCGGACTTTGCTGCACGCGAAGATAAACAGGCATAAAGTTGTCCGACAACGCGTATATACTTTTGGAACCGCTGAACAAATCAACTGCGGCGCTCGGCGGATCTTTTGCCGCAACTTTTCGGTTTGAAAACCTTGAAATACACAAAGTATGCCTGCGGTTTTCAAACCACAATTTGCGACAAAATCTCTCGCCGACTGCTCTCGTGGATTTGTTCAACGGTTCCATAGAACGAAGAAGGAGTGAGGACAATGGAGCTTGTGTTTCAGGACAGTCAACTGGAATATATGAGCAGGATCCTCTGCGAGACGGTCTCGCAGGAGCAGACTGCCGATGTCATTATCCCTGACAGCTATCCCGACGCAGAGCGCGTGGTCGATGCCTTTGGCACCCTGCTCGTGCGCTCGGAAGAATGTATGGCGGGCAGCGCCTCGGTTGCGGGCGTGGTGCAGGCGGGTGTCTTGTTTGTCAGCGAACAGGGACAGGTCGAGTGCGTGCAGACGCAGATCCCGTTTTCCGTGCGGCGGGACTTTTCCGCCGAACAGGAGAATTGCACGCTGCAATGCCGCTGCGCACTGCGCAGTGTAGACGCCCGTCCGCTCAATTCGCGCAAGCTGCTCGTGCGCGTCGGCATCTCCTGCACGCTCTGCGTCTATGCGCCGAAAAAGCATCTGTGCTATGATATCGTTGAGCCTGCGGAGAACCTTCAGCTCAAGCGCGTTGAGCTGCCGCTGCAAATGCCGCTCGATTTAGGGGAGCGGAGCTTTGGACTGAATGAGGAGCTGGAGCTTCCGAACGGAAAGCCTGCGATTGCGCGTCTGCTCAAATGCCTTTACCGCACGCAGCTACAGGAGCAGCGGGTCGTCGGGAGTAAAGCCGTGTTTAAGGGTGAGCTGATCGTCCATGCGCTGTATGAGAGCGATGACGAGACGCTGCATATGCATGAGTGGAGCGTGCCGTTCTCGCAATACGCGGAGCTGGAGCGGGAATCGGACGACAGCGACTTGCAGACGATTCTCACGCTGACCTCCGCCGAGACGGAGCCGGACGGACAGATCGACAGCCGGCGATTGCTCACAAGCGTCAACCTTTTGGCGCAGTGCATCGTCAGCGGCATGCAGCGCATCCGCCTCATTGAGGATGCCTTCTGCACCGACGCGGAGCTGAAACCGCAGTTTGACGATTGGCAAATCAGCGGCGTGCTTGACCGGCAAGTTTTCCGCGAAACGGCGATCACGGAGAGTGACGAGCCTGCAGAGAGCATTGTTGACGCGTGTATGTATCCCGAAGAGGCCAGCAAACAGCGCACAGAGGAAAAGACGCAGATCGAGTTGCCGCTGAATTGCAACATTCTGTATTACGATACCGCAGGGAAGCTGCGCGGCAAGACCCTGCGCCCGTCTGTGCAGCTTGAGACGGAGCTTTCGGAGAACGCTGCCTGCGGGGTAACGGAGGTCGTGGGCGGTGAACTCTTCTGTGCAGCGGGCAGCGGCGGAATCGCCCTGCGCGCACCGGTAAGCGTCACGGTCGAGTCGAGCGCGGTACATCCTCTGCATGCAGTCTGCGGCGGCGAGATCACGCCTGTGGAAGAGAAGAACGGCAAAAAACCCGCGCTGATCCTGCGCAGGACGGATGCCGAGGAGGAGATTTGGCAGATCGCCAAGGACTGCCGCACCTCCGTGCGCTCCATTCAGGAGGCAAACGACCTAAAGGGCACCTCCGTGCCGGAGAACACGCTGCTGCTGATTCCGATGTAATATCATATGCAAAATCGGGACGGGGAAAAACCTCGTCCCGATTTGGCGCTTACCTAAAACCTGCGGAAACCTCTGCTCTGGGGCGCACCGATGCTGTTTTCCGTGTTCTCCGTGTTGCTCGAACCATTTGTACCGTTGTGCGTACCGTTTGTGCTTTCGGATTGCTCCGTGCTGCCGGAGTGGGTCGTGCTGCTTTCCTGTTCGCTGCGGTGTGTCGTAGTGGGCATCAGCTCCGAGGCAGCTTCGGTCTGGCGGTCACCGGGATTGCTGGTAATCGAGCCGTCGGGATCCTTGGAGACATTGCCGCCGTTTGTGCAGCCGGTCAGCAGCATGCAAAGCATTGCCGTGACCGAGATCAATGCGAGAAAACGCTTCATAGTTGTCCTCCTGTGGTTTTATTTGCGGTCGTAGTTTATCCGCTGCCGCGAAAAAAATACACGGCGCATATTTTTTTCAGAAATCGGTCGTTTTGGATTGATTTATCTCGAAACGGATTGTATAATGAATGGGACAATTCCACAAAAACTGCAAAGGGGAAGCAAAATGAAAAAACTGACCGTAAAAAAAGATGCGCAGTGCATGGCGTGCCTTGAATGCGTCCGCGCCTGCTCCAACGCGTTTTATAAGGAATTCCACCCTGATAAGTCCTGTATCCAGATCGTGCAGCGTAACGGCAAGGTGCGCCCGATGACCTGTGTCCAGTGCGGCAAGTGTGCAAGAACCTGCGAGCACGGTGCGATTACGCAGAACCCCAAGACGGGCGTGTATATGATCAATAAGAAGCTCTGCGTCGGCTGCGGCAAGTGCAAGGAAGCCTGCCCCTTCGGTGTGCTGGTTTTCGAGCCGGAAATGCCCAACGCCTCCAAGTGCATCGCCTGCGGAATCTGCGCCAAAGCCTGCCCGATGGAAGTGCTGGAGATCACGGAGAACTAAGGAACCTCTGAACAAATCGGCTGCGGCGCTCGACGGATCTTTTGCCGCAACTTTTCGGTTGGAAAACCTTGAAATACACAAAGTATTCCTGCGGTTTCCCAACCTCAATTTGCGACAAAATCTCTCGCCGACCGCTCTTGCAGATTCATTCAGAGCTTCCCTAAGAACCGAAAACGCCCTCTGCGGGCGTTTTCTTTTTGGAAAAAGCATTGAGAAACGAAATAGAATGTGGTATGATAAAGAAAAAACATTGGAGGTAACTTATGGCTGATACAAAAAAGATCCCCGAGCGCGCAGAGGTGCGCGAGGAGGACAAGTGGGCGATCCATGACATTTACGCGACGGACGAGCTTTGGGAAGCGGATCTGGAAAAGGCAAAGCAGTATGTCTCTGAGTATGCAGCGTTTGCGGGCAAGCTCGGTGAGAGCGCAGAACAGCTCTTAGGCTATATGGAACTGGAGGAAAAGGTTGCGATCTTGGCTGACGCCCTCGGCAACTATGCCATGCGCCGCTCCGACGAGGATGCCCGTGTTTCGAAATATCAGGCGATGGTCGGTAAGATCATGAGCGCATATGTCGAGCTGAATGCTGCTTCCAGCTTCGCAACGCCCGAGATCATGGCGATCTCCGACGAGACGATGGAGAAATTCTATGCCGAGTGCCCCAAGTTGGAGCGCTACCGCCGCTGCCTGAATGACATTCGCCGCCGCCGCGCCCATGTCCTCAGCCCCGCAGAGGAAAAGCTGCTGGCTGCCGCAGGCGAAATGGCAAACGCGCCTGACAATATCTACGGCATGTTCAACGATGCCGATGTGACCTTCCCCGATGCCGTAGACAGCGAGGGAAATCGCCATCCGCTGTCCCAGGGGACTTATATCTCCTACATGGAGTCGAGCGACCGCGCCCTGCGCAAGAGCGCGTTTGAAAACCTCTACCACACCTACGGCGCGTATAAGAACACGATCTCTGCCGTCCTGTCCGCGCAGGTCAAGCAGCTTCAGTTCTTCGCGCAGGCGAGAAAGTACAATTCCTCTTTGGAGGCTTCTCTTGACGCGACCAATGTGCCCGTTGCGGTCTATACAAACCTGATCGAAGCCGTCCATAAGAATATGGATAAGATGTACCGCTATGTTGATCTGCGCAAGAAGCTCCTCGGCGTGGACGAGCTGCATATGTACGATCTCTACACCCCGTTGGTGGAGGGCGTCGCCAAGCGTGCGAGCATCGACGAGGCAAAGCAGACCGTTTACGATGCCCTTGCGCCTCTCGGTGAGGATTACCGCAAGATCCTCAAGGAGGGCTTTGACAGCCGCTGGATCGACGTCTATGAGAACGCGGGCAAGCGCTCCGGCGCGTATTCCGCTGGCGCGCGCGTGCATCCGTTCGTCCTTTTGAACTACACCGGCACGCTCGACAGCGAGTTCACCCTTGCGCATGAGATGGGTCATGCGCTGCATTCCTATCTCTCTAACCACACGCAGAACCCGCTCGATGCGGAGTATGTGATCTTCGTTGCGGAGGTCGCTTCGACCTGCAACGAGGCGCTGCTGATGGAATACCTCCTCGGCAAGACCACCGACAAGAAGGAACGCGCCTATCTCATCAACCATTTCTTAGAGCAGTTCCGCACGACGCTCTACCGCCAGACCATGTTCGCCGAGTTCGAAATGAACATTGGCAAGCTGGCGCAGGAGGGTACCGCGCTTACGCCGGATGTCCTCAACGCCGAGTATCGCCGCCTGAACCGTCTCTATTTCGGCGAGAACATCGTTCTTGACGACGAGATCGACATGGAGTGGATGCGCATCCCGCACTTCTACTATAACTACTATGTCTTCCAGTACGCCACGGGCTATGCCGCCGCGATTGCCCTTTCTCGCCGCATCCTGCGGGAAGGAGAGAGCGCCGTCAAGGATTATATCGGCTTCCTGTCCGGCGGTTGCAGCAAGAGTCCCATTGACCTGCTCAAGGGCGCGGGCGTCGATATGAGCACCACGCAGCCCGTCGAGGAGGCACTGGCGCTGTTCGGCGAACTGATCGACGAGATGGAAGCGCTGATGCAGGAGTAAGCCATGGCGGAGATCTTTGTCCCGACGCTGCATACCTTTGAGAACGACAATATTTTCACGGGAAGCTGCGGCAGTCTGCGCTTTCGGATCGAGCCGCAGGTCGTGAAGGCGACGCCGAAAGAGGTCGATCTTGCAGCCAGCTCCATGCGCTGCGAGCTGTGGCACGGGGAGAAGTGCTATGAGCTGAGTGAGATCGAGGCGGAACGCACCTACCCCATGAGCGAGGAAGGCCGCGCCGAAATGAAAGCTTGGCTCGAAGAAAATGCATAAACAAATCTGCCTGCGTCTCGGAAAGACGCAGGCAGATTTGTTTTGTAAGGCAGGAAGCGGATAAGTTTCCGTCCTTGTTGTTTTTATTTCCCCAGTTCCTTGGTGCGTGCGAAGGCGGCGAGGACGGCATTTTCTGCGGCTGCGCGGAAACCGTCTTGTTCGAGCGCGTGTACGCCCGCAATGGTGCTGCCTGCGGGGGAACAGACTGCGTCCTTGAGGGTGGCGGGGTGTTTCCCTGTTTGGAGAATCAATTCCGCCGTGCCCAGAAGCGTTTGCGCGGCGAAGTCGGTCGCCGTTTGGCGCGGCAGACCGCAGGCAACACCGGCGTCCGCGAGGGCTTCCGCAAAGACGCAGACAAACGCCGGTCCGCAGCCCGAGACGGCGCTTGCCGCATCGATCAGGTTTTCAGGTAAGGGTGTGACCCAGCCTGCGCCCTGCAATAGGGCTTCCAGCGTTGCAAAGTCTTCCTCCGTTGCGGCGGCGTTTCCGCAATAGGGGATGGTACCCTTGCCGACCTGCGCAGGGGTATTGGGCATGATGCGCACGACGGGATAGCTTTTACCGTCCGCCATGTCCGCGATCTGTGCCGCTGCCAGTCCCGCAGCCATCGACACAAGGAGAAAACGGTCTTTTCTCGCGGAGAGAACGGGCGCAAGGTCGGCAAGTACCTCCGCCATCTTTTGGGGCTTGACACCGAGAAAAATGACGGATGCCTCTGCCGCCAAGGTGCGGTTATCCACGGCGGTGCCGCCGTATTCTGCGGCGAATGCCTCTGATCTTTCCTTTGTCCGGCTGCTGACAAGCAGACGTTCCGTGCCGACATTATGCAAGACAACCTTAGCAAGCGTGCCGCCCATGTTGCCGACACCGATGAATCCGATCTTGTCCATGACAATCACCTCAGCGAATCTGTCCGTTTCCACGGACAATGTATTTATAGCTTGTCAGCTCCCGCAAGCCCATCGGACCGCGCGCGTGGAGCTTCTGCGTCGAGATGCCCATTTCGCAGCCGAGCCCGAATTCGCCGCCGTCGGTGAAGCGGGTGGAGGCGTTGACATAGACCGCCGCGCTGTCCACTCTGCGCACGAATTGCGCGGCGGCGGCTTCGTCGGCGGTGACGATCGCCTCGCTGTGTCCGGTCGAATGGGCGGCAATGTGGGCGATCGCCTCGTCAAGCGAATCAACGACCTTGACGGCTAAGATATAATCCAAAAATTCTGTGTCAAAATCATCCACGCCTGCCGGGGTGCCGCCCAGCAGGGGATACGCCCGCTCGTCCGCGCGGAAGGAGACGGGGGACTTGCCCGCTGCGCTGCGCGCCTCCGTCAGCGTGTCGCGGAGCTTCGGCAGGAAATGCTCAGCAATGTCTTTGTGGACGAGGCAGACCTCCGCCGCGTTGCACACGGAGGGACGGCTTGCTTTCGCGTTTTCAAGGATCGAGAGCGCCATTGCTTCGTCTGCGGCGCGGTCGATATAGATATGGCAGATGCCCGTACCCGTTTGGATACAGGGGACTTTTGCGTTCTCCGTGCAGGCACGGATCAGACCGGCACCGCCGCGGGGGATGAGAAGGTCAATATAACCAACGCCCTGCATCAGCTCCGTTGCGCTTTGCCGTGTGGTATCCTCGACAAGCTGGACGAGCATCGGGGGCAGTCCTGCCTGCATCAAGCCTTCCTGTAAGGCTTCCGTGATCGCACGGGCGGAGCGGTAGGCTTCCTTCCCGCTGCGCAGGAGACAGGCGTTGCCGCTTTTGATGCACAGAGCTGCCGCGTCAGAGGTCACATTCGGGCGGCTTTCGTAGATGATCGCGATCACACCCAGCGGCACGGCGGTCTTCTCAATGATAAGCCCGTTCGGGCGCACCTCCCGGGAGAGCACTTCTCCGACGGGATCGGGCAAGCCCGCCACCTGCCGCACGCCCTCCGCCATGGCAGCGATCCGCGCCTCGGTCAGTGCAAGACGGTCGAGCATGACGGGGGAGATGTGCGACTTTGCCGCCTCCATGTCCTGCGCGTTTGCCGCGAGGATGTCTTGGGTATGTACGCAGAGTGCCTGCGCCATTGCAAAAAGGGCGTTGTTCTTGGCTTCGGTCGTTGCGGCTGCCAAAAGGGGCGCGGCTGCCTTTGCCTGCTGCATCTGCTCTAAGGTCGTCATATCAGTGCCTCCCCAAAAAACGTGTGCCTGCCGCCTCATTTGCGGCAATGCGGTAAAGAATGTTCGGGTCTGCGCCGCTGGCGATGACCATGTCGATGCCTGCGGCGTTCACGGTCTGGGCGGCGTGCAGCTTGGTTGTCATGCCGCCCGTGCCGAGACTCGAACCGCTTCCGCCTGCGGCGGCAAGCAGCTCGGGGGTGATCTCCTCAACCGTGGAGATGAGCTGCGCGTTTTTGTCGGTGCGCGGATCTGCGGTATACAGTCCTTCGATGTCCGAAAGGAGGATCAGCAGATCGGCACGGACGCTCACAGCAACGATTGCCGCAAGGGTGTCGTTATCGCCGATGACGATTTCCTCCGTTGCGATGGTGTCGTTCTCATTGAGAATCGGCAGTGCGCCTAACTCCAACAGACGGAACAGAGTGTTATGGAAATTCTCACTGCGCTGTTCGTTGTGAATATCGCTGCCCGTGAGCAAGATCTGCGCGACGGTATGATGGTATTCCGAAAAAAGCTTGTCATATACATACATCAGCTCACACTGCCCGATGGCGGCAGCCGCCTGCTTTGAGGGCATATCCTGCGGGCGCTCGCGCAGACCGAGCTTGCCTATGCCCATGCCGATGGCACCGGATGAAACCAGCACAAGCTCATGCCCGGCATTTTTTAAATCGCTCAGCACCTTGCAAAGCTGCTCGACGCGTCGGATATTCAATCTACCGGTCGAGTGCGCCAATGTCGACGTGCCAACCTTTACAACAATTCTCATAGCTATCCCTCCGTTTGGCATATTGTAGCAGAAAATAAGGGAAAATGCAATGGCTTTGCATAGATATTCGAAGTGAGGGGGACGGTTTTTAGTTTCGTTTCAGTTTAGAAAGGCGCGGTATTCTTATCTCATAAATAACGGAAGAAGGGCTTTGCAGGATGAAAAGCAGACATATTGCCATTGAACGGGAATACGGCAGCGGCGGCACGCAGATCGCGTGGCGTCTGGCGGAGGAATGCGGCGTGCCGTGCTACGGCCGAGAGATCTTGGAAGAGGTTTCGAAGCGGTACGGTGTCTCGGTGGAGCGGTTGGAACGCTACGAGGAGAGCACCACGGGCAGCTTCCTCTATTCTATTATGGCAATGGCAAAGGCACAGACCGGCGACGCTGAGATGCTCGGCGCGGAGGGACAGATGTTCTTAGCGGAGCAGAAAATCATTCGGCAGCTTGCCGCGCAGGGACGGGCGGTCTTCCTTGGGCACTGTGCCTCGGAAGCGTTTGAGGACAAAAAGCGCGTGGTCAGAGTTTTTATCCGCGGACAGGCGGAGGACAAAAAGCGGCGCGTCAAGCAGGAATACGGCATCGCGGAGAACCGTATTGAGGAGACAATGCGCCGCTTTGACAAGAAACGGGCGAATTACTATTACGCCAACACCCTGCGCCGTTGGGATGACCGAAATAATTTTGATCTTGTCCTGGACAGCACCGCGCTCGGCATTGACGGCTGCGTTGCAGTGTTAAAGCCGCTGCTTTGCGGGAACGAGGAATTATAAAAATCACCTTGCGCAACGCTGGTGGTTTTTTATGGGTGCCTGCACGGGCATGTCAGGGATGCCGCATGCTGCGAGAAACGAAACAGCCAATGTAGGGCGGGGACATGTCCCCGCCCTACAGGTTCTATCCGCAAAGGGTGCAGCTCTATTTTTTCGGGAAATATTCGTCAACGAAGTCCACTTTTTCGACAGTGAAGGTTTTTCCGTTTAAGGCGTTCAGGGAACCTGCGTCGGTGGTAAAGCGGAAGGTGAGCTTGTAGGAATAGAGTGCCTGATACTTGCGGTCGAAGCGCTTGTCGAGCTTGCCGTATTTGCCGTCTCCCAGCAGAGGATGCCCAGCGTGGGCGAATTGGGCACGGATCTGGTGCGTCCTGCCGGTGATCAGCTCGCACTCGACCAGAGAAAGCCCGTTGCGGCTCTCCAAGACCTCATAGCGCGTCTCGCAGGTCTTTGCACCCTTCTGCGGCGCGTCCGTCACAAAGACGCGGTTCTTCACAGCATCTTTAAATAGGTAGCCGCGCAGAACGCCGGATTTTGGCTTCGGCGTACCCTCGACGATGGCGAGATAGCGCTTGTCCAGCTCGCGGTCCTTGATCTTCTGATTCATCACGCGCAGCGCCTCGGCGGTCTTTGCCGCAATGACGATGCCGCCCGTGTTGCGGTCAATGCGGTTGCACAGGGCGGGCGTGAAGGCGTTTTCCTCGCGCGGACGCCACTCCCGCTTGGCATAGAGATACGCCTGTATGTGATCGATCAGGGTCTTGCCGTATTCTGCGCCGTCGTGCGGGTGGACGGCGATGCCGGGGCGCTTATCCACCAAGAGAAGGCTTTCGTCCTCGTAGACAATATTGAACTTTGGCGCGGCGACGGTCAGATAGGCGTTATCCTCGCGCGGCGTGTCGAAGAATTCATCGTTGATATAAAGCTGTAAAATATCGCCCTCGCAGAGCCGGTCGTCCCGCTGTGCGCGGGCGTTGTTGCGCTTGATGCGCTTGAGACGGATATATTTCTGCGCGAGGGAGGCGGGCAGCAACGGCACCGCCTTTGCCAGAAAACGGTCGAGCCGCTGACCGGCATCGTTTTTGCCGATTGTAATTTCCTTCATGATTGTCTCCTGTGGGCAAAAAAGCCCGAATGGTTCGTTTGAAAATACTATGCGGCAGAAAAATCCGAATGTCAAGCACTTTTTCGCGGAAAAAATCAAAAAAGCATTTGACAAACGGGACTTCAGCCGTTATAATATTTCCTGCACGACTATGAAACAGGGGATTGCTATGCTGTTAAGGTTGTCTAAAATTATTGAAACGCCCGACAGCGTCCTTCCGTTTGAGACCACGCTGGATCTGCGTGAGCTGCAATTCGGCGGAAGCCGCCCGGTGCAGGAGCCTGTTTCGGCAAAGGGTGCCGTTCGCAACACGGCGGGTGTGCTCCTGCTCGACGCGGAGCTTACCACCGTCCTGCACGGCGTATGTGATCGCTGCGCGGCGGAGTTTACCAGAAAGCTCACCGTTCCCGCCCACGCCGTCCTTACGACCGAATTGGAAAATGAGGATGAGGCGGACGAATGGATCTTTTTGCTGGAAGACGACTGCGCAGACCTCGACGAGATCCTGACGACCGCGTTCGTGCTCCAAATGGATTCCAAGCTGCTGTGCAAGCCGGACTGCAAGGGACTGTGCTTCCGCTGCGGCAAGAATCTGAACGAGGGCAAGTGCAATTGCCGCCCTGAGACTGATCCCCGTTTGGCTGTCCTTGGGCAGCTGTTGAAGGATAAGTAATTTTTTTAGCATCTGACCAAGGAGGTGTCATTCATGGCTGTTCCGAAGTGTAAGGTTTCCAAGGCGAGACGGGATAAGAGACGCAGCTCTCATTGGAAGCTCTCCGTGCCCGGCGTCGTTGCCTGCCCCAAGTGTGGCGAGCCCCGCCTGCCCCACAGAGCTTGCAAGAATTGCGGTACCTACAATGGCCGCGAGGTTCTTCCTGCCGCTGAAGCGAAATAAGTTCGCACGGATAAGAGATGAGGAGGGAATGTGTTCCTTCCTCTTTTCTTTTTCGGCGGAGACGAAATGGGAACGCAAGGATCGTAGGGCGGGGACATGTCCCCGCCCTACAGAGTGGATGGAGGGTTATATGGAAATTCGAAGAGCGAAGCATTGTGATCTGCCGGCGCTGCATCGGCTGCTGCGGCAGGTGCTGGAGGTACATCATAAAGGACGTCCCGATCTGTTTCGCGGCGGAACGGAGAAATACACCGATGAGGAGCTGCGGGAGCTGCTTGGCGACGAGACACGCCCGATCTTTGTCGCGGTGCAAGACGGCAATGTCTGCGGTTATGCGTTTTGTATGTTCCGCCGTTTTCCTGAAGACAATATCCTGACCGATGTCCAAACGCTTTACATTGACGATCTTTGCGTGGACGAAAACGCGCGAGGACAGGGGATCGGCAGGGCGCTGTATGCTTATGTGCGCGACTTTGCAAAGGAGCAGGGCTGCTATAATCTGACGCTCAATGTCTGGGCGTGCAACGAAAACGCGCTCCGCTTTTATGAAGCCTGCGGCTTGAAACCGCAAAAAATCGGCATGGAGACGATCCTATAACGCTTTCATGGTTGAAATATTTGCGCATTTGTGTAATAATAGGGAAAATCGGGAAATTTGGAAAGTGGGAAGACGATGAAGAAATGATGGTTGCTCCTGACACTTGCGCGCTGACCTTGCGCCTTGCCGCCTGTGGGAGAGGAAAACAGGGGACACTTCAGCTCCGGCAGGAGGACCTTGACGAAGAAGAGAGCAGCGCGCCGGAGTCGACGACCAGGGAGGAGACGACAACGGAAGCACCCACTACCGAGATGCCGACCACGGAGGCACGGACCGAGTCTTGGCAGAGTTTCGGTCTGACGGAATCAGAATAACAAAAGGAGGCAGAGAATATGGCAAAGCCTTTGGTAGCGATCGTGGGCAGACCCAATGTGGGAAAGTCCATGCTCTTTAACAAGCTCACGGGCAAGCGCACCGCCATCGTCGAGGATACCCCCGGCGTGACGCGCGACCGCATTTACGGCACCTGTGACTGGAACGGCAGAGAATTCGAGCTGGTGGATACGGGCGGCATCGAGCCGAACACCGACAGCGAGATGTTGAAATTCATGCGCCGTCAGGCGGAGATCGCCATCGAGACGGCAGATGTGATCGTCATGGTCACGGATGTGAAAACCGGTGTAACAGCGGCGGATATGGACGTAGCATCCATGCTCCTGCGCAGCAAGAAGCCTGTGTGCCTCGCGGTCAACAAGTGCGACAGTGTGGGCACAACGAATCCCGATGTATACGAATTCTACATGCTGGGGTTGGGCGACCCTATCGAGGTCTCCGCCGTCCACGGGCACGGCACGGGCGATTTGCTCGACTGGTGCGTGGCGCATTTTCCGGAGGAGACAGAGGACGAGGACGAGGGCGAGATCATCAATGTTGCCATCGTCGGCAAGCCGAATGTCGGCAAGTCCAGCCTGCTCAACCGCATTTTAGGCGAGGAACGGGTGATCGTCTCCGATGTCGCAGGCACGACCCGTGACGCGATCGACAGCTATTTTGAAAACGAGTTCGGAAAATACCGCTTTATCGACACGGCGGGTATGCGCCGCAAGTCGAAGGTGGACGATGCGATCGAAAAATACTCCAATATGCGCTCCATTGCAGCCATCGACCGCGCGGATGTATGCCTGATTCTGATCGACGCCAACGAGGGCGTGACCGAGCAGGACACCAAGATCGCGGGACTGGCGCATGAGGCGGGCAAGGCAAGCATCATCGTTGTCAACAAGTGGGACATGCTCGAAAAAGAAACGAACACGATGAACGAGATGACCGCGAAGATCCGGCAGGATCTGAGCTATATGAGCTACGCGCCCGTGCTGTTTATCTCCGCATTGACCGGACAGCGTGTGAATAAGCTGTATGAGCTGATCAATTATGTGGCGAATCAGAGCGCGATGCGCATCACGACGGGTATGCTCAATAACATTCTGGAGGATGCGACCGCGCGTGTGCAGCCGCCGACGGACAAGGGCAGACGGCTGAAGATCTATTATATGACGCAGGTCGGTGTAAAGCCGCCGCACTTCGTGTTCTTCTGTAATGATGCGCGTCTGTTCCACTTCTCCTATCAGCGCTATTTGGAAAATCAAATTCGCGCGGTCTTTGGGCTGGAGGGCACACCGGTCCGTATTTCGATCCGTCAGAAGGGAGATAAGGAAGAATGAGTCCGTGGTTAAAAATCGTGATCTGCGTGATCGCCTGCTACCTGCTTGGCAGCGTGAATGGTGCGATTATCGTTTCCAAGGCGCGGATGCATGAAGATGTCCGCAAAAAGGGCAGCGGCAATGCGGGACTGACCAATTTCCTGCGCAGCTATGGCAGTTGGCTGACGCTGCTGGTCGTTGTGATCGACATGGGAAAAGTCGTCGCGGGCTGCCTGTTTGCGCAGTACTTCTTGAAGGAACTCGACCCGCCTGTCGCGCGGATGATCGCGGGTGTCGCGGTGCAGGTGGGACATATTTTCCCTGTTTTTTTCGGTTTCCACGGCGGCAAAGGTGTGCTCTGCACGGGTACGCTTGCCATTGTGATGAACTGGAAGATCGCCTGTATTGCCTTTTCGCTGTTTCTGATCACCTTCTTCGTCACGCGCTATGTCTCGTTGGGGTCGTTTGTCGGCGTGGTGTCCTTTGCGGTGATGCTGATCTTGCAGTATCATGATAACCTGTGGGTCTGCCTGCTGATGGCGGCGATGGTCGTTTTAGTGTTCTTTATGCATCGCGGCAATATCAAGCGCCTGCTGCACGGACAGGAACGTAAGACTTACTTCCATAAAGCGAAGAACGAGCAGGAGGGAGGCGGAAAGTCATGAGAATCATGGTTGCCGGCAGCGGCGGCTGGGGTACGGCACTGGCGATCCTGCTGCTGCGAAACGGACATGAGGTCACGCTTTGGTCTTATTGTGCGGAGGAGAGCGAGCAGTTGGCGCAGACATTGCAAAATCCCTTCCTGCCCGGTGTGGCGCTGCCGAAGGCGCTGCGCTTTACCTCTGACGCTGCGCAGGCACGGGAGCAGGAGATGGCCGTTTTTGCAACACCGTCCTTCGCAGTCCGCTCCACGGCGAAGAGCTTTGCGGCTTATCTTCCGGAAAATGCCATTTTGGTATCGGTCACAAAGGGGATCGAGGAGGACACGGGCTGCCGCATGAGTGAGCTGGTGGCGCAGGAGACGGGAAAAACCGTCGTCGCGCTCTCCGGGCCCTCTCATGCAGAGGAGGTCAGCCGCAGCATTCCGACGGGCGTTGTCGCCGCGTGCGCCGATCAGCAGCTTGCAGAGCGGGTGCAGACGGCGTTCATGTGCGAGCGGCTGCGCGTGTATACCTGCCCCGATGTTGTGGGCGTGGAATTAGGCGCGGCGCACAAAAATGTCATTGCCCTCTGCGCGGGCGTCTGCGACGGCATGGGCTACGGCGACAATACCAAGGCGCTTTTGATGACCCGTGGACTTGCCGAGGTCGCAAGACTCGGCATGGCGCTCGGCGCAAAGCGGGAGACCTTCGCGGGGCTTGCGGGCGTGGGCGACCTGATCGTCACCTGTACCTCGATGCACTCGCGCAACCGCCGCGCCGGTATCCTGATCGGACAGGGACATGGCGTGCAGGAGGCAATGAAAGAAGTCGGCGCGGTCGTTGAGGGCTATTATGCGGCGAAGGCTGTGCATACGCTTGCCAAAAAGCACGGCGTGGAAATGCCGATCACCGAGGCATCTTACCGCGTGCTCTATGAAAACAGTGACCCGCGTGAGGAGATCAACCGTCTGATGTTGCGCCAAAAGACCTGCGAGGTCGAGGGTGCGGAATGGGCAAGGTAAACGGTATGAGTGAGAAAAAAAGAGAATTGATCCGCACGATCAAGTTTACGATCTTCTCTGTCTCGGCGGGCGTGATCCAAATAGGCTCGTTCACGCTGCTCAATGAGCTGCTGCATCTGGACTATTGGGTGAGCTACCTGATCGCGTTGGTGCTGTCGGTCGTTTGGAATTTTACACTCAATCGGCGCTATACCTTCCAATCGGCAAACAATGTGCCGATCGCCATGCTCAAGGTCGCCCTGTTTTACGCCGTGTTTACACCCGCGTCCACATGGCTCGAGCATTTTCTGGCGGGGCAGCATGGATGGAATGAGTATCTTGTCACAGGCATCAACATGGTGCTGAATTTCGTGCTGGAATTCCTCTATGACCGCTTCTTCGTCTTTCGAAACAGCCTTGATACGAATGAGCTTGCAAAAAAGAAATAAGAAAAGTCCCGGTTTTGCTTGCGCAGAATCGGGACTTGCGGCAATTCGCGGTCGGCTGATACTAAAAACCGATTAAAATATTCATTTCAATCGGTTTTCAACGCCGTAC
>JAEDOK010000011.1 GCA_016302005.1 Oscillospiraceae bacterium
CCAGTGTGCGCACTGGTCTCGCAATGACAAATTAGGGTAGCCTCCCCGTGTCATTGCGAGGAGCGAAGCGACGCGGCAATCTATTCCCAGTTTAACGACAAATCCTCCCATTTTGGATTCATTGTTTCAACTAAAGAATTTTTCCTTGCACGAGACCAACTTTTAATCTGCTTTTCCCGTCCAATCGCAGCTTTGACATCGGTTGTTGTCTCAAAATACACTAATTTATGCACATGGTAACGCTTTGTAAAACCATCTGCAAGTTCATGCTTATGTTCATATAATCTTCATTGCAGATTATTTGTCACGCCGACATATAAAACGGAATTCGATCTGTTTGTCAAAAAATAAACATAGTACTGCATTACTTACTCTTAATTTAAATTGCCACACCCGGTGTGCGCACTGGATTCGCAATGACATAATCGTTAGCCCATTTTTTAATAATCCAAATTCACGACATATCTGGCGTTCTGCTCGATGAACTCTTTTCTCGGTTCGACCTTTTCGCCCATGAGGAGCGTAAAAATCTCGTCGGCTTTAATGGCATCCTCCAAGCGAATTTGCTTCAGCGTGCGGCGCTCGGGGTCCATGGTCGTCTCCCACAGCTCGTGGGGGTTCATTTCGCCCAAGCCCTTAAACCGCGCGATATCGACCTTCGCGTTCGGATTATCTGCCCGCAGCTCCGCCGAGACACGGTCGCGTTCTTCATCCGAAAACGCCACTTTCGTTGTCTTGCCTCGGGTCAGCTTATACAGCGGCGGGATCGCGGAATAGACATAGCCATTCTCGATCAGCGGACGCATATAGCGGAAGAAGAAGGTCAAAAGCAGCGTACGGATATGGCTGCCGTCCACATCGGCATCCGCCATAATGACGATCTTATGATAGCGCAGCTTTTCCAAATGGAATTCCTCGCCGATGCCCGCGCCGAGGGCGGTAATGACCGGCTGCAGCTTGTCGTTGCCGATGACCTTGTCCTCGCGAACCTTTTCGACATTCAGCATTTTGCCCCAGAGCGGCAAGATCGCCTGAAAGCGCGAATCTCTGCCCTGCGTCGCGGAGCCGCCTGCGGAGTCGCCCTCGACGATGTAGATTTCGGTCAGGGAGGGGTCTGTCTCGTTGCAGTCGCGCAGCTTGTCCGGCATCGCGGCGCCGCCCAGCGCGGTCTTTCTGCGGATACTCTCCCGCGCCTTTCTTGCCGCCTCACGGGCACGGTTTGCCGTCATTGCCTTTTCGAGGATGATCTTCGCCACGGCGGGATGCTCCTCGAAATAGATCGTCAACTGCTCATTGACGATGGAATCCACCAGTGTGCGAATATAGGCGTTGCCTAACTTTGCTTTGGTCTGCCCCTCAAACTGCGCATCCGTCAGCTTGACGGAGATCACCGCCGTCAGACCCTCGCGGCAGTCCTCGCCGGATACCTTATCGGCATCGGTTTTGATGATATTCACCTTCATACCGTAGGCATTCATCACACGGGTCAACGCAGTCTTAAAGCCCGTCTCGTGCATACCGCCCTCCGGCGTGTGGATGTTATTGGCAAAGGAGACGATCGTCTCATTGTAAGAATCGTTGTATTGCAGCGCGATCTCTGCCTCCGCGCCGTTTTTTGCGCCGGACATATAGACCACCTGCTCATGCAGGGGCGTTTTATGGCGGTTATGCCACCGGACGAATTCACGAATACCGCCCTCGAAGCACATGGCATCGCTCTTGCCGTCCTCCGTGCGCGCATCCGTTATGGAAATATGCAAACCGGCATTCAAAAACGCCTGTTCCCGCATTCTTGTATGCAGGATCTCATAATCATACTCGGTGGTGTCGAACATCTCCGGGTCGGGCTTAAAGGTAACGACGGTACCGTTTCTTTCGGTCTTACCGACGATCTGCATCTCCTGGGTGATATGTCCGCGGGAGAATTTCATCTGATAGATTTTGCCGTCCTTGTGTACCTCTGCAACCAGCCATTCGGACAGGGCATTGACGACGGACGCACCGACACCGTGCAGACCGCCGGAGACCTTATAACCGCCGCCGCCGAATTTACCGCCCGCATGAAGAACGGTAAAGACGACCTCGAGCGCCGGTTTTCCCGTCTGCGCCTGAATATCCACGGGAATGCCTCTGCCGTCATCGGTGACAGTGATGGTATTTCCCGGGTTAATCGTCACGGTGATGTGCTTGCAATAGCCGGCAAGCGCCTCGTCGATGGAGTTATCGACGATCTCATAGACAAGGTGATGCAGACCGCTCGACGAGGTTGAACCGATGTACATACCCGGTCGCTTGCGCACCGCCTCCAAACCCTCAAGCACCTGAATTTGCGAGGCATCATATTCCTGATCTACCGTTGTGCTGAATAATTCTTCGGACATATTTCTAAAACTCCTTACATAGCATAAACGCGCTTTTTCCGGTTACTTTATCTCATGGAATGGTTCTTCGGCGCGTTTTTCCAAAATCTGCGCGTTATACTGCGTCAGATAGACGCGGCGCAGACCGAATTCCTCGGTTAAAATATAGCTTTTCGGCAGCTTTCCCGACACATCGACGACCTCACCCATTTTTTCCGCCTCGGATAAAAATGCCCTTGTGTGTTTGGAAATACTTGTATTATCAAGGTCAAACACGCCGATCACGGCGCGGTCGCGGACGGAAAAATCCGCTCCGATGGAAATGTACATTTCAATGCTCCTATTTTACGCTGCCGTTCTCAATGCGCAAGACCTGCCCCAAGCTCGTCAGGCGGTCGGTCTCGCAGCAGGTGATAAACACCTGTCCGTTTTTGAGCTGATTCAGTACGAAATCCTGCCGCCCCATATCCAATTCGGACAGCACATCGTCCAAGAGCAAAATCGGCTCCTCTCCGCTGTCCCGTTTCAGCAGCTCCCGCTCGGCAAGCTTGATGGAAATCGTCGCCGTGCGCGTCTGCCCCTGCGAGGCAAACTGTGCGATCGGCAGACCGTTCAGCCTTGCCTCAAAATCATCCTTATGCGGACCGGACAGACATTGGCAGCTCTCCAGCTCCGCCCTCTCGTGTGACGCTTGATGCTCCAAAAGCAGCTCCCGCAGGCGTTCCACCGGCGCAAAGGGGTCGTCGATATTCGACACGGTATGATACTCGAGCGTCAGCGCTTCCGTACCGCCGGAGAACTCCCGATGGTACTCCGCTGCACATTCCGACAGCGCTTTGAGATACCGCGCCCGATAGGAGATCACCAGCGCGCCGACTTGTACCATACGGAGATTATATTCCGGCAGCACCTCCCGTAAGGAGGGACTGTCCCGCCAGTCCCGGAGAACTGCGCTCTTTTGCTCCAACAGCCGCTGATATTCCGTCAGCGCGGCGTCATAATTCGGGCGCAGTTGACATATCACATTATCGAGCAGCTTTCTTCTCGGCTGTGCGCCCTTTTTCAGCACCAGCAGATCCTCCGGGCAGAACAGAACGCTTGGAAGCACGCCGACGATCCCCGCCGCATTTTTCTGCTTCACACCGTTGAGGTAGAGCTGACGCGGACGGCGTCCGGAAAATAAGACGGCTCGGAGCGTCTGCACACGCTGCTGCGAAAACAGCTCCGCCGAAAGCTCGGCAAACTCCGCGTCAAAACGGATCAGCTCCTGCTCTCTGCGTGTGCGGAAGGCACGACCGGTCGAAAGATAGCCGATTGCCTCCAAAAGATTTGTCTTTCCGTTGGCGTTGCCGCCGACGAGCAGATTCACGCCCGGTACAAAGCAGACCTCCGTGTCGGCATAGTTGCGAAAATTCCGCAGACAGAGACGATCAATCTGCATGCTTGACCAAATAAGTCACGCCGTCAAAGCAGACCTTGTCGCCGTCCACAAGCTTTTTACCGCGCATGAGACAGGCTTCCCCGTTGACGGTAACCTCGCCGTTTTGGATAAAATTCTTCGCCATACCGCCCGAGGCAACGGCGTTTGCCAGCTTCAGAAAGCTTTCCAGCTTAATAAAATCCGTCGTGATCCCGACAGGAACGACCTCAGCGGACACCCGCCGAACGCGTATTTTCATAAGTTTTCTCCTTGTTTGGAACTTTTTTGGGCTAAGGACTAAGGACTAAGAGTGAATGGCTGAGGTGTGCTCCGCACGGATTCCAAACGCGGGCGGCACGCCGAGTCGTCGTGCCCTATGCTCCACCTATGAAGCTAATTTATAAAGTTTTAGCTTTAACAGCATAGTAGGGGCGGATACCATCCGCCCGGTGCAGGCAGCTTCGTATTTCTGTAAATCGACAAGCGATACACAACTTAAAATAACCATTCACGATTCACTGCTTTAATGCAGTCTCACCGGCAGGACCATGTAAGCAAAGTCCTTTTTGTCATCGACCGGGGTGAAAACGATGGGGCTTAAACCGTTTTGCAGCTCCAAGGTGACCTCCTCGGTGGGCACTGCCTTTAAGGCGTCCAGCAGATAGCGGCAGTTAAAGCCGATTTCCAGCTCGTTGCCGTTGCCCGCAATATCGCAGGTATCATGCGCCGAGCCGATGGTATTGGCGGTGCGGAAATCCGCCATATTGTCGCCGAAAACGCAGCGCACGGGGCTTTTGATCTTTTCGGACACAATCAGGCTCACGCGCTCAATGGACGAGGTCAGCGCCGCGACATTCGCGACCAGCTTGATCGGACTGTTCACCGGCACAACGCGCCGCCAGTCGATGAATTCACCCTCCAAGATACGGCAGACAAGGGTCGCATCGCCGATCTCGAACAGAATATGCTTCTCGCCTAAAGTAAAAACAACCTCTTCGTCGGTGTCGCCGAGAATCTTTTCCACCTCGCGCAGACCGGTTGCCGGCACGACAAATTTCAGTTCTCTGCCGATGGAGCCTTCACTGTGCCAGGTTCTTCTGGCAAGGCGGAAGTTATCCACCGCAACCATCGTGACGGAGTCGTCCCGCACCTCAAGCAGACAGCCGGTGTGGATCGGACGCGCCTGATTTTCGGAAACGGAAAAAATCGTCCCGCCGATCATCTCCCGCAGCGCAGACTGAGGAATAGAAATTCCCTTTTCGGAGTTGACATCCGGAAGTTCGGGATATTCCTCCGCCTCCATCGCGGTAATGCGGAAGGAGGAGGCGCCGCCACGAATGGAGACCTGCAATTTCTCATCTACCTCGATGGAGACCTCCTCATCCGGCAGCTTGCGCACGATGTCGAAGAACAGGCGTGTAGGCATGACGCATATTCCCGCCTCGGTTACTGCCGCGCCGACCTTTACGGTAATGCCGGTTTCGAGGTTGAAGCCGGTGAGCTGGATCCCGACGCCGGCGCGAAGGAGGATGCCTTCGAGACAGGGGATCGTGCTTTTTGCGGAGACGGTTCTCGACGCAACGGAGATCGCGGAGACGAGCAGCGCTTTTTCACAGGTAAATTTCATTTTTTGCAGCCTCGCTTTCTTTCTCTCTTTTGTAGAAAGAATAGGTTTTATTTTTTAGTAGTAAACAGTAGTAGTCGTTAACTTTGTGCAAAACCTCTGTGAAAGCCCTGATTGCAAGGCTTTGCAATGCACAGACAAATGTGTGGGAATAAAATAGTTATTGACAGCTTTCGTGCGAAAAAAACAAAGCGCGGAATTACACAGGAAAACTTTTGCAGAATGCACAGGACTTGTGGACAGCTTTTGCGACAAAATACTACAGGCGGGCATTGATGTTGGCGGTGATGTCGCGGATATTATCCTGCAAACCGTTGGAGGAATTGCCGAGATCCTTTTCCACACGGCGAAGCGCATAAATGACCGTGGTATGATTGACCCCGAATACATTGGCGATATCGGGATAGGATAGATTCGTCAGCTTGCGGATCAGATACATGGCGACATGACGCGCTTCCGAGGTGTTTTTTGTCTTGTTTCTGCTGCGCAGGACGCTTTCTTCAATGGAATAAAAGCGGCAGACCTCGCTGATAATAAGGTCGGGCGTGGGAATTTCCTGTGATTTTCCCTTATACATGTCCTTAATGGCGCGCGATACGTTTTCAATATTGATTTTCCAGCCGCCGAGGTCATGATACGCCTTGATTTTTTTCACCGTGCCCTCGATTTGGCGGACATTGTTTGTGATATTCTCCGCGAGATAGTCGCATACATCGTCCGGCAGCTCCAGACCGTAGGAGAGGGCTTTATTTTTAATGATCGCGTAACGCGTCTCGTAATCGGGCGGCTGAATATCCACGATCAGACCCCATTCAAAACGGGTGCGCAGGCGCTCCTCCAAACGGAGCATATCGCTGGGCACACGGTCGGAGGTGAGGACGATCTGCCGCTTGTTTTCATAGAGGGTATTGAAGGTGTGAAAAAATTCCTCCTGCGTCGCGTCCTTACCGGCAATAAATTGAATGTCGTCCATCAAAAACAGATCGGCATTGCGGTATTTATCGCGGAACTCGAAGTTTTTACCGGAGCGCACGGCCTCGATAAATTCATTGGTAAATTGCTCTCCGCGCAGGTATACGATGTTGTATTCCGGGTGCTTCTGCTGGATACGGTTTGCAATGGCATAGAGCAGATGCGTCTTGCCCAAACCGGACTGCCCGTAGAGGAACAGCGGATTATAGACCGTGGTGCGCTCCTCCGCGACCGCCTCTGCGGCGGAAAAGGCGTGTTGGTTGGAGGAGCCGACAACAAAGGTGTCAAAGGTAAACTGGGAATTAAACTCCGCAAAATTGCGTCTGCGCTGATTGCCGGAATACTGCGGATATTCGTCCTCGTCCAAAACGACAAGCTCGATCTCCGTCTGGAACCGGTCGCGCATGGCGTCCTTTATCAGCTCAGAATAGCGGCTCAGAATGACATCCTTGCGGAAGGGGGACGGAGAATAAATGACAAGCTTCTCCCTATTCAGCTCAACGATCTCCGCGTCGTCAAAAAACGAAGCGACCGCCATGGAGGGAGAATGCTGCTCCAAATAGGACAAGACGCGTGACCATACATAGGCATTCGAATACATAGTCGACTCCTTTCCATTCTATTTTAATCTATAGAATTATACCATAATGCAGCGAAAAAAGCAAGGGTCATACATTATTATAATATTTCCCAAAATAATAATTTGAAAAGAAGGAAAAAACAAACCCGACGGCAGACGCGATTTTCGCGTTTGCAGCGGGTTTCATTTTTTGACAAGCCAAATCCGCATGGATTTGTCAAAGTGCTTTTCGCTGGTTTGAGCCATATTACTCACACGGCGATTCTTTGCGGAGAAAACGCCGAAAAAACAGCGGGAGGAACCATGCATGAAATGGAAAAGAAAGGGCGCGCTTGCAGTATTATTGACGCTTCTGCTGTCAATATGCGTCTCTGCCGCGCCGAAAACAGTCATTCCCGGCGGGAATACCATCGGACTGCAGCTGTATACGGACGGCGTTGCGGTGGTCGAGCTGTCTGAGAGCGTCCCTGCGCGCGCAGGCTTAAAGTGCGGTGACGTCATTCGTGAAATCAACGGCATACAGATCAAAAGCACGCAGGAGGTCAAACAGGCGGTCGCAAACGCGAACGGCGCACCGCTGAAACTCACTGTTTCACGCGGCGACACGCAAAAAACCGTCACCGTGTCACCGTCACAGACGGAAGACGGCTGGAGACTCGGCATTTATGTCCGCGATACCGTGAGCGGTATCGGCACGGTGACATATTATGATACGGAAACAGAGACCTTCGGCGCACTCGGACACGGGGTAAATGATAACGGGGCGCTCCTTCCTATTCAGAGCGGCAGAGTGCTGTCCTCCTCAATCGCCTCCGTCATTCGCGGCGAGGAGGGTGAACCGGGTGCATTACAGGGTGTCGTCAATGGGCGCGGCATTAAGGGCGACATTGAAAAAAATACGCCGCAGGGTGTTTTTGGCACGATGCAGGCAATCGGCGGGGAACCGATCCAAATCGCGCAAAATAAGGAAATTCATACGGGATATGCCAAGATTCGCTCCAATGTGCGCGGTACGCAGGTAGAGGAGTATGACATCCGCATTACCGCCCTGTCGCCCGACGACCCGCAGGACAGAAATATCCACCTCGAAGTAACCGATCCCGATCTCCTCGCGGCAACCGGCGGCATCGTCCAAGGCATGTCCGGCAGTCCAATCATACAAGACGGAAAGCTCATCGGCGCCGTGACCCATGTTCTGATCAACGACCCAACGCAGGGCTACGGCATCTTCATCGAGAATATGCTCAATGCGGCGGCATAACTTTTGGGGCTGTTAAAAAGCCTCTGCACAGTCATTGTCATGAACCCCCTGTAGGGCGGGGACATGTCCCCGCCCTACAATGGCTGTTTCGTTTATTGTGGTGCGTATTTTGCATGTGGATTGCGAGGAACGAGCGTTACGGATGTGGCATACCCCCTACGCAGCCGTTCGCGACGAAGGAGCGCTACGGATGCGGCGTGCCCCTTGCGGGTATTGCGGGTATTGCGGGTGTAATCTGTTTTCCCCTATTTCAAAAAATCCACGCAAAAGGCAGAATTGTTGCCTTTTGCGTGGATTTTTTTATTGACTGTTTGTGTTTTTCAAAACCAACTTATTCTCCGGTATCTTCCGGGATTTCCTCGCTGGATTCCGTGGGAGGCTCGGTACTTGGTTCTGTGGAAGGCTCAGTGCCGGGCTCAGTCGAAGGTTCTGTGGAAGGCTCAGTCGAAGGTTCTGTGGAAGGTTCTGTGGAAGGCTCGGTACTTGGTTCGGTCTCATCCTCCGTGACGATATGGGCGATCTCGCGGTCACGGCGGTCGTACTTGGAGTAGCAGACAACTTCTTTCGAGATCAGATTGCCGTCCATGTCGTATTTGTACATATAGGTCGTCACATTCGCGCCGTCATAGGCAGTCTGGATGACATCGCCTTCCTTGTAATCCTTGTACTGGTCGTAGTTCGGCATATCGGGCGAAATATCAATGATTTTCTCCTCGGAGTTGAACCATGCGGTGATCTCATAGTCGAGCTTGACGGTGTAATCCTTCGTCTCCGTACCGATAAAACGAATGTGTACATAGCCATCGGAGACGGAGGCATCAATGCGGATGGGATGCGTTGTATTATTGCGGAACTGATAGTCAAGGCTTCCCCAATAGATCGTCGCGTCCATGCCGTAGGGAATGTAAGACGGGAGGAATTGGTGTTCGGCGCGCTCGATGACCTCCAGATCCGCCTTCAGTGTGCACCAGAAAATCGTGGAAGCGACCTGACAGACGCCGCCGCCGAGCTGATTTTCCGTTTTGCCGCCGACATACACGGCAGCTGCTCCGTAGCCCTTTTCCGCCGTGCGTTCGCCGACAATCTTGTTAAAGGAGAAAATCTCACCGGGTTTAAGAATCGTGCCGTCAATTGCCTCACACGCCAGCTCAAGGTTATGTGTACGGGTCGGATTCCAAACATGGGGACTGTCATAAGAGGAAAGCACGTCACAGAACAGCTCATTTTGCAACGATTCGCGGGTAAACTGCGGTGTCAGCTCCTGTAAGGTCAGAGTCACGGTATCGCCGGGCTTTGCGGAGGAAAAGGCGGTCACAGCGTCTGCCATCGTGAAGCCATAACCGTCTTTGCCGTCGGTGATCTCATAGGTATCCTCGTCGCAAACGGCGTTGACCGGTGCAGTGCATTTGTAATCCTTGTAGAGCTGATCCAGATCCACAGGCTCCGGGATCGTCTCATCGTAGACATATTGAAGATCATAGCAGCCGGTCATATAAGCCTCAATGATCTCTTCATAGAGTGCGTCGATGTCGATATTGCGCGTTAAGGTTCCGATGGTAATCTCAATGGCATCCACGGTCTTGGGATTGCCGTCTGCGTCCGTCACAGTGGTCGTGGTGTCCCTGATCTGTGTTTCCGTGCCGTCACATACGGTATCCTCCAGCGTGCTTTCCAGAACATCGCGGATATAAGTGTCATTGACATTCAGATACTTTGAAACGTCAATGTCCACCCGCTCAGCATTGCTCTTTGCGCTGATTTCTCTGCCGTAGCGGTAAGCCTCCTCCACGGCGGCATCGGTGTCCAGCGTGATCTCTACATAAGAGGCAGGCAGACAGATTATTTTGTCCAGCAGATAGGGCTCACCGTTTTCATCAAGCGGAGCGTCGGCATCAGTCTCACGCGGCTCCTCCAGGGGAATGGTGACGGGAGTCTGTGGATTTTCCACGGGGTTGCCGTAAATATCGGTGACGATCTCCTTTGATGGATCATAGGTCGTTGTATAGAGGGGAAATTCATCGCCCTCCGTATAAAGACGGATGTTCATATCTTTCTCAAAGGACAGATCTTTCAGCGCTTCCTTTGCCTCTTCCTTCGTCATGCCGCTGAGATCAATGCCGCCGACAAAGACATTCTGCGCAATCTTGTGATCGTCCCGCAGCAGCAGATAGCCGACCGCACACGCTGCGATCACAGCAACGGAGCACACAATGCCCAAAATCAGCGGCAGGCGGCTTTTTTTCTTTTTCTTATGCGACTTGTTGGCAGCTCGTTGTGCAGCGTTCTGCGCCTGCGGTCGATTGGCTTTTTCAAATTTTCCCATAGTATCCTCCTAATTCATCTTATAACACGGCATCTGCGGCGCCTTCAAAGAAAACAAAAATTATGTATACCATCGCGCAATGCTTGCCGTTATCTTTATCTCCATTTATTATACCGTTCAGCGGCAAAAAAGCAACTACGAATTCATGACGAATTCATTACAAAATAATAAAGTTATGTAAACTTAATATATGCAATATAAAATACTTTTCCATAGGGCGGGGACATGTCCCAAGCCGGTGCAGGAACCATCGACTGCATACAGTTTTCCTCCATGTCAATGCGAGGAGTGCATACCCGCAAGGGGCACGCCGCATCCGTAACGCTCCTCCGTCGCGAACGGCTGCGCAGGCGACGTGGCAATCTCGTGCAGGAAGTACCAAGCACCTACAAGTCTATAGCCGGAGATTGCCGCAGCCAGTGTGCGCACTGGCTTCGCAATGACAAAAAGGGTAGCCTATTATGTCATTGCGAGGAGCGCAGGCGACGTGGCAATCTTGTGCAGGAACTGCCGTAAAGAATCCTACACCAATTTAGACGCGATTTGTATCGGATTTGTTTCATGCATTATGGAATTTTTTTAAAAATTCCTCCGCGGCTTTCAGCGAATTCTCACCCGCAGCCAATTTGAGCGTCAAAAGCGGCTTTTCGGTTTTCGGCGAGAGAAAGACGCGTTTTTGATACGCAGGCAGAGCGCAGACCGCAGAAACCGCCTCAAAGGAGAATTTCGCCAGCGTGAATTGGATGGTTCTTCCTTTTTGCGAAATATCCGAGATTCCCTGCCCTGCCGCTCTTGCGCGCAAAAGGGCAATCGAGATCAGATTCATCGCGCCCTTGGGCGGATCGCCGTAGCGGTCTACCATCTCATCGAGCAGTTCGTCGGCGTCCTCCTGCGAACGGATGGCAGCCATGCGGCGATAGAGATCCATGCGCTGTTCGCCCGAGGAGACATAGTCCTTGTCAATATTCGCCGTGACATCAAGATCGGCGGTGCAGGAGACCTCCTCGGCGGGCTTCTCGCCGCGCTCCTCCAAAACTGCCTCCTCCAAGAGCTTCAAATAGAGGTCATAGCCGACGGAGATCATATGCCCCGACTGCGCCGCACCCAGCAGGTTGCCCGCGCCGCGAATCTCAAGGTCGCGCATGGCAATTTTAAAACCTGAGCCAAATTCGGCAAAATCGCGGATGGCACTGAGGCGCTTTTCCGCGACCTCGGTCAGCATCTTGCCCCGCCGGAAGGTCAGGTATGCAAAGGCGTGGCGGCTCGAGCGTCCCACGCGTCCGCGAATTTGGTGAAGCTGTGCCAAACCGAGCTTGTCGGCGTCCTCAATGATGAGAGTATTGACGTTTGAAATATCAATGCCGGTCTCGATGATCGTCGTGCAGACGAGGATTTGCAGCTCCCCGTCTGCCATGCGCTGCATGACCTCGCTCAGTTCCTCCTCGCTCATTTTGCCGTGGGCAATGCCGATCTCAGCGTCCGGAAGCAATTTTTTGATGCGCGCGGCGCACTGCGCGATGGATTCCACCCGGTTGTGCAGATAATAGACCTGTCCGCCGCGCTCCAATTCGCGCCGCATTGCGTCGATTAAAACAGGCTCGGCATATTCCAGCACAAAGGTCTGCACGGGATAGCGATCGTGGGGCGGCTCCTCAATGGTGGACATATCGCGCAGACCCGAGAGCGCCATATTCAGCGTGCGGGGAATGGGCGTTGCCGAGAGCGTCAGCACATCCACGCCCCGTGAAAGCTCTTTCAGCCGCTCCTTGTGCGTCACGCCGAAGCGCTGCTCCTCGTCCACGATCAAAAGCCCGAGATCCTTAAACGCCACATCCTTCTGCAAAAGCTTGTGCGTGCCGATGATCAGATCCAGTGTGCCGGCGCGCAGATCGGCAAGGTTTTTGCGGTTTTGCGCAGGGGTGCAGAACCGCGAGAGCATACCGATATGCACGGGGAAGCCGCGAAAACGGTTGACGGCGGTCGTATAATGCTGCTGCGCCAGCACCGTGGTCGGCACCAGGATCGCCACCTGTTTGCCATCCAAAATCGCCTTCATCGCGGCGCGCAGGGCGACCTCCGTCTTGCCGAAGCCCACATCACCGCACAGAAGCCGATCCATCGGGTGCGGCGACTCCATATCCGCCTTGATCTCGTCGATCGAGCGGAGCTGATCGTCCGTCTCGGCGTAGGGAAAATTCTGTTCAAATTCCGACTGCCACGGAGTGTCCGCGGCAAAGGCAAACCCGGGCAGACGCTTTCGCTCGGCATAGAGTTTGATCAGCTCGTCGGCGATATCCTTTGCCGCAGCCTTGGCGCGAGCTTTCGTTTTTTGCCACTGGTCGCCGCCGAGGCGGTTGAGCTTCACCGGCGTGTCCTCACCGCCGCCGATGTATTTGCCGATCAAATCGAGCTGTGTCGCGGGGACGTAGAGGATGTCCGACCCTTGATACGCGATTTTGACATAGTCCTTCACCGCGCCGTCGATTTTCATCTGCTCCATGCAGACATAGCGCCCGATGCCGTGGTACTCATGCACGATCAGATCGCCCGGGGAGAGATCGGCAAACGAGTCCAATTTCTGACGATTTGATGCTTTTTGATGTTTTTTGCGCGTTTTTTGAGCGGTTTGTGTCAACAACTGTCCCTCGGTCAGGATGGCAAAACGCAGGTCAGGATATTCCATGCCGAAGGGCAGTGCGCCGTCGGTGAGTAAAATCTGACCTGCCCGAGGCAGCGACGGCAGCGGGAAGGCAAGAAAGGCGGATAATCCCTGTTCCCGCAGAGACTGCGCCAAAATCTCCCCGCGTCGGCGGTTTCCGCACAGGACGAGGGAGGCATATTCGTGTTTCTGATAGAATTTAAGGTCGGTCGCTGCCGCGTTGAGGTTGCCGCCGTAGGAGGGGAGCTGTTTTGCGGTGATGCTGACCAGCTCCTTGGGCGGCAGAGACTGAGGATAGGACGCGGCGAGGAAGGAATCGAGGAAGACCGTCGCGCGTCCGGCAACCCGACCGCAGACACTTTCCCAGTCGGCGGAGAATTCGCACAGTTCTCCGCAGAGAATGCCGGATTCAAGGAGGCTGTCGAGCATCATGCCTTCCTCCTCGGTGAAGCGTTCTGCGGCGCGGCGCAGATTGCCGTGTTCGCAGAAGAAAACAAGGGCGTCTGCGGGGATATAGTCTGCGGCGCAGGAGAATTCCGGATAAATGAGCGCCATATAGCGGTCTGCGGCGGATAAGGTCGCGCCGCTTTTCAGAATATCCTCGTCCTCCGCAAGGGTTCGCAACAGCTTTTCATTCGGCGTTCTGCGCCGGCGGAGACGCGTCTGTAATGCCGCGAGGTCTGCGGCAAGTCCGTCCGAACCGTCGGGATGCAGGCGCGGCAGGGTCTCCGCGACGGGCAGAAGGACGAATTCCTCCACATTTTCCACACGGCGCTGGGTCACGGCATCAAAATAGCCCATCGCGTCGATCTCGTCCCCGAAGAATTCCATACGAATGGGACGGTCGCAGGCGGGAGAATAGACATCCACAATGCCGCCGCGCACGGAAAACTGTCCCACGCCCTCCACAAGCGTGCCGCGCACATAGCCCGCCTGCACCAGCTTCGTGCATAGCTCGTTCAAGCTAATCTGCGCGCCGAGCTTCAGAGTCAGGGCAGCGGAGAACAGCGTGGACTTCGGCACGGTGCGCAGGGCGAGGGCGTCCCAAGTTGCGAGCAAAAGCTTTTCCTTGCCGCGCGCGAGGTCATAGAGCAGACGCAGACGCTGATGCTCCCAGCCGCGGGAGACAGCGGAGGCGTTGTGAAAGGTGAGGTCGCGGGAGGGCAGGATCTGCGGCTCCACGCCGAGAAAGGCGGAAAGCTCCGCCTGTGTGCGCCGTGCGGCAAGCTCATCCTGACAGATAACGACGGCGGGACGCTTGGTGTCGTGCAGAAGCGAGGCGATCAAATGCGAACGGTTGATCTGCGCCGCGCCGGATACACCGGCAGCCTGATTTTTTTCCAAACACGCGGAAAGCCGCCGATACTCCGGCAGCCCGCGCAGCATCGTAAGTAAAAGCTCCATAAAACCTCCCGTAAAAACGCTGTAGGGGCGGCTATCAGCCGCCCGTGTGCAGGCAACACGAATTTCAGCGAATAGTGAATAGTGAATGAGGCGCTCCGCACGGATTCTCAATGTAGGGCGGGGGCATGCCCCCGCCGGTGCAGGAACTGCCGAACACGCCTAAGTTCCCAATCTATGTCATTGCGAGGGCGCTTGCGCCCGTGGCAATCTTGTGCAGGAACCTACAATACCTACCGATCCGATTTCTCCTCATTGCACGCAAAAGCGCGGAAATCGGGCAAACCGCCCAATTTCCGTAAAAATCCCTGTTATTCGACAATATTTTAACAAAGTACATCATCGCTTTGCGCAGCATCAAAACGCGGTGGAAACGCCCAAGCTGCCTGCACACGGGCGGCTGATAGCCGCCCCTACAGCGTATAAGATAGGAACACCTGAAAACGCTTGTTTTCGCTCAAAAAAGCTCATTTTCTGCCATTATACTTACTTGCAGCAGCCTGTACGCCGTTTTCGATCAGCTCCAACGCGGCACTTGCGGCGTCCTCAACCACGGGAGCGAGCAGCTTTTCCTCGTCCTTGGTGAAATTGGACAGCACCCAGTCGGCAAGCTCGTAATCCGGGTGCGGCTTTGCGCCGACACCGATTTTTACGCGGGGAAAGCTCTGACTGTTCAGACCGCCGATGATGGATTTGATCCCGTTATGCCCTCCCGCAGAGCCTTCGGCGCGCACGCGAAGCCGCCCGACATCGAGGGAAATATCGTCAAACAGTACAATTACGCGCTCTGCCGGCAGCTTATAAAACCGTGCCGCATCCATCACCGAGAGACCGGAATTGTTCATAAAGGTCTGCGGCTTGAGCAGGATCAATTTCAGACCTTTATAATTCGCCTGTCCGTAAAGCCCCCGAAATTTTGCGCGGTCAATCTTCGCGCCGAGCTGCCCCGCGAGGCAGTCCACGGCGCGAAAACCGATATTGTGGCGCGTTCGGGCATAATTCTCGCCGGGATTTCCCAGCCCGACGATGAGCCAATCGCAGGAACTTTTTTGAAACAGCATCAGAACAGACTGGAGATGGAAGTCTCGTTGTAAATGCGGGTGATCGCCTTTGCAAAGGTCGGGGCGGCATCGAGCTGGCGGATCTTCGTGCCGGTGTAGTCGGCGGGCAGCGGAATGGTGTTGAGCAGAACCAGCTCCTCGATGCAGCTTTCCTCAATACGCTGTGTCGCATTGCCGGAGAGAACGCCGTGGGTCGCGCAAGCGTAGACTGCCTTGGCCTTACCGATCGTCTTGATCGCCTCGGCGGCGTTGCACAGGGAACCGGCGGTGTCCACGATATCGTCATACAGGATGCAGGTCTTGCCCTCCACATCGCCGATGATGTTCATGACCTCGCACATATTGGCGCGCTGGCGGCGCTTATCGACAATGGCAAGCCCCATATGCACCTTCGCGGCAAAGGCACGCGAACGGGAGACGGAGCCGACATCCGGAGAGACGACGCAGAAGTCGTCGTGATCGTAGATGGTCTCGTCAAATTTTGAGAGATAATAGCGGGTAAAGAGCGGGTTGCCGACCATATGATCCACGGGGATATCGAAGAAGCCCTGAATCTGCGGCGCGTGGAGATCCATCGTCAGCACGCGGTCGGCGCCGGCGGAGGTGATGAGGTTGGCAACGAGCTTGGCGGAGATGGGGTCACGACCCTTCGCCTTGCGGTCCTGCCGCGCGTATCCGAAATAAGGAATCACCGCGGTGATACGTCCTGCCGAGGCACGGCGGAAAGCGTCGATCATAATGAGCAGCTCCATCAGGTTGTTGTTGACGGGCTTACAGGTAGACTGGATGACGAAAACATCACAGCCGCGGACGGTTTCATTGATGGTTACGGAAATCTCGCCGTCAGCGAAGGCGGAAACGGTGCTGTCGCCCAAGTCCAAACCCAATTCGGTGCAGATGCCGCGCGCGAAGGGAATATTGGCATTGGCGGTAAAGACCTTGATTTCTTTTCCGTGAGCGATCATTGGAATACCTCTCTTTTCTCCGAGCCGAAGCTCTGTTTTTATCCGTCTCGTCGGGACAGATATGCTCCAATACTATTATAACAGATATTTTCCCTTTCGTCCACCGAATTTACCGAAGAAATCAAACAAATTCCCGCGCTTTTTCACCGCATTTTTTGTCGAAAAGAGGAAAACGGATGTAGAGAATAGAGAATGGTGAATAGCGGAGGCGCTCCGCGCGGATTTAAATTGCAGGTTGGTGACATGTCCCAGCCCTACATTGGCTGTTTTGTTTATCGTAGTGCGTCCCATCCCCGTTTTTCACGCATAGACAAAAACAGTTCTATCCCTCCACCCTCGCGCATAGGATAATACTATACGGAGGAGTTGATACGATGGATACGAAGGAGCGCTTTCGGCTGTCGCTGCGCTGGATTTGTTTTGCGCTGCTGCTGACGGCGGCAGTGCTGCGGCTTTGCACGGAGATCGGCTTGCAGGGTGCGCAGGAGCTGTGGCAGCGGGTGCGGGAAAAAACGGAGACGGACGAGCCTGCCGTTTTCATAGCTACCCAACCGGAGGAAACCTTTCCGACCATGCTCTACATGCCGCCCGATGAACCCGGCAGCGTATCCCTGCAGGATGCTGCCTCGGTAACAATTGTCAACCGAGCGGGTGTAACGCTCGATATGGACGCATTGCTGTCGCAGCCGCTGCCTAAGCTGAAAATTGCGGACGAGCCGCTGATCCTGATCGTCCATACCCACGCGACGGAGGCCTACAGCGGCGGAAATTATGAGCAGAGCGGCACATATCATACGCTCGACACGGAGAATAATGTCGTGCGCGTCGGGCAGGCGCTTGCGGACAAGCTCAACGCCTGCGGGATCCCAACCCTCCATGATAAGACGCTCAACGACGCGCCGGGCTATAATGACGCTTACGAACGCACTGCGGAGGTGATTGAACAGTATTTGGAGGAGTATCCGTCGATTCAAATGGTGATTGATGTACATCGTGACGCAATCACGGATACGAACGGTGAGGAGCTTGCCATGCGGACGGAGCTGAACGGGCAATCCGCCGCGCAGCTTTTGCTTGTAATGGGAACGGACGCGGGAGGTTTGGAGCATCCGAACTGGGAGGGAAATCTCGCATTTGCGCTGCAAATACAGGCATATTGCACGAGCGACGCTCCCGATCTGTTTCGGGATCTGTCCCTGCGTTCCTCGCGGTATAACGAAAATCTGACACCCTGCTCGGTGCTTTTAGAAGTCGGCTCCGCCGGCAACACCCTCAAGGAAGCGATCCGTTCCGTAGAATTTTTCGGAACCAAACTTGCAGAATTGATTCAAATGAACAGTAAATAGAAACCAACTACAATTACCTCTGTAGGGCGGGGACATGTCCCCACCCAACAATCGTCATTCACCAATTTTATATATGTATATTCCGCCAACTGTGTGCCATACTACCTTGGGGTGATGAGATGGAAGAGCTTCGGCAGCCGGACGGCACTTACGCCGGCGCGATCACGGACGAGCATATCTCTGCGATCTTCGAGGGCGCGGGCGACTTCAACCGCCGCGTGCTTCGGGTCGGCGCACATACGCTTTGGCTCTATGCCATCGACGGACTGACCTCCGGCGGCGACATCTCGGAATATGTCGTCAAGCCCCTCATGCAGGACTTGGGCGGCGGAACACCGGACGAGCTGTATCAAAACGCGCTGCACAGCACGGTGTATAATTCCGTTGCGGTGGCGTGCGGGAGCTTGAATGATGCAGCGCAAAAACTCGTCAACGGCTTCTGCGTCGTCCTTTTCGGAGAAAAGGCGATTGCCTTTGAGACGAAGACGGGCGAAAAGCGCTCTCCCTCCGCGCCGGAGGTGGAAAACACCGTCAAGGGGCCGAAGGATGCCTTTACCGAGACGGTGCGCACCAATACGAGCCTGCTGCGGCGGCACCTGCGCACACCCGCCTTACGACTGTATGAAACGCAGGTCGGCAGGCGCAGTCTGACGAATGTGACTGTCGCCTATGTTGACGGTCTGACCGACCCGTCCCTTGTGACGCGGATGAAGCGCCGACTGACCGAGATCGACATTGACGGTTTGGTGACGCCCTCCTCGGTGGAGGAATATGTGACCGGTTCCCGTCCGACGGCTTTTCCGCTCTTGCAATATACCGAGCGGACGGACCGTTTTGCACAGGGGCTTTTGGACGGACGCGTCGGGCTGTTGATCGACGGCTTGCCGCTGGGATATCTCGCGCCGGTGGATTTAGGCTATCTCATGTCGTCGGCGGAGGATCGAGGAACGAATTATATCTCCGCCTCCTGCCTGCGCTTGATACGATATCTTGCGCTGCTGATCGGTCTGCTGCTGCCCGCGTTTTATGTGGCAATGGCGGCGTTTCATCCCGAAATGCTGCCGACGCCGCTGCTGGGATCCATCATTGAGAGTAAGCAGTCCGTCCCGTTTCCGACGGTGTTTGAGGTTTTGGGCTTGCTCGTCGCGTTCGAGCTGCTGCAGGAGGCGAGTGTATCCCTGCCGCAGTCCATCGGGCAGAGCCTGTCGATCATCGGCGGTATTGTCGTCGGTTCCGCTGCGGTGGAGGCAAGAATACTGTCCCCTGCGGCGCTGATTATCGTCGCGACGGCAGGCATCTGCGGCTTTGCCATGCCCGGACGGGGGTTTGCCGATGCCTTGCGGCTGTGGCGATTCCTGCTCGCGGTTCTGGCAAGCCTCGGCGGACTGTTCGGCTTAACCCTCGGCGCGCTGTGCCTGCTTGTGCATTTGGGGGGACTGGACTCCCTCGGTGTGCCGTACCTTGCCCCCTTCGCCCGTGTGTCGGGTATGCAAACCGTCCTGCGCACCCGCTTGAAAAACCAAAAATACCGCGACGCCGCCATGAAACCCCTCGACCGAAAAAATCAAAAGTAGAGGGCGCGAATAGCGAATAGCGAATAGTGAATAGTGGAGGAGCGCTCCGCTCAGATTAAAATTGTAGGGCTTGGACATGTCCCCGCCGGTGTAGGAACTACCGATATAGTACAAACCTACCCACCATGTCATTGCGAACCCAGTGCGCACACTGGGTGTGGCAATCTCGTGCAGGCAGCATCGACCGCGAATAAGGCGGGGGAAAACAGTCAAGATCGAAGCGCCAGTTTACCTATTCACTGTTCACCGTTCACCATTCACTATTCACTAAATAAAAAAGGGAGTTTTCCGCATGAAATGGCTTTATCTCATCGCCGCCGCCGTTCTGACGCTTATCTTCGGTCTGCCCTTTCGGGAGTATGACACGGCGCGTCTGCTGCCCCTGCTGACGGTGCAGGCGGCGCGGACGGACAGCGGCGTAACAATTGTCAGTGAAGTCGGCACCGGAGAGGGCGCAACATGGGAGAAAGCGGTGGAGGATCTTCGCCAAAACGCCTCCGGCGAGGTATTTTTCGACACGGCGGAGCAGGTGATTTTCTGTGACCGTTCCCTTGTTTCCGACGCGTTGGAAAGCGACATTCTCCGTCCCGCAGCGCAGGTCTATTTTGCCGACGCTCTGCAAGCTCCCGAGGGCTTACACGAATACCTCAGCGCTCATGAAAGCCAAATCACCGTCGCCGACCTCCGCGCGGGAGTTATGAGCAGTGCGTAGGAACATAAACAGTCTGATCGTATCTCTGTAGGGCGGGGACACGTCCCCGCCGTGTGCAGGAACTGCCGATTGCGTACAAACTTGTTCGTCTGTACCACCTGCCGCTTCGCGGACGGCGGGGAGATGTCCCCGCCCTACAGCCGTTGATCGCACCCTTGCCGTAGGGCGCGACGACTCGGCGCGCCGGTGCAGGAACTCCCGACTGCGTACAAACTCCCCTCCCATGTCAATGTCGCAAAACCCATTGTAGGGCGGGGACATATCCCCGCCGGTGCAGGCACCCTCGATGGCGTACAGACTCCCCTCCCATGTCATTGCGAGGCGCAACGCGCCGTGGCAATCTCATGCAGGCATCCTCAACTGCGTACATATTTTCAAAAAGGAGACTGTGGAATGAATTCTGCTGCGCGCCGGCTGTATGCACTGGGATTTTGCGCTTTTCTTGTGCCTGCTGTCCTGCATCTGCCAAGCGTCGGTTGGCTGTGGGCGGCTGCGGCGTCGGTTGCTTGCGCGCTGCTGCTTGCCGTCCTCATCGCCCTGCGCAGAAAATGCTGCCATACGCCTGCAGAGATCGCGGGACGCTCTCTGCCCGGACGCTGTGCTCTCCTGCTCGTTCTCCTGTGGAACCTGCTTTTGCTCGGCAGCGCTGCGGGGGAACTCTGCGCCGCATATCCCAAGGGAGATTCCTTTCCGCTGATCGGTCTGCTGCTGCTCCTTCTCGCAGCATATGCGGCGGAGCGCGGTGAGCAGGTCGTCCTGCGCGTCGGCGCAATCGTCTTCTTTGTGCTGCTGATCTTCTTTGCTTTGATTCTCGGCTTTGCCCTGCCGAAGGTGCATTCTGCTTGGCTTACGCCGCAGACCGCTGTGGATTGGAGGCGGCTGAGTGCCGTGCTTTGCCCGACTGTGGTTCTCTACCTCGGCGGAAGGGAGGACAAAGGAAAAAGCGCCCCATGGCTGCTGCTCGGCACAGCCTTCGCCGTTCTGTGCGCTGTCGTCACGGCAGGAAGTCTGTCCCCTGCGGTTTCATCCAGAGAAGCCTTCCCGTTTTATACCGCAGCCAAGAGCGTCAGTGTCCTCGGCGCGATGGAGCGGCTGGAGCCTCTTGTTTCGGCTGCATTGACAGCGGGCGGCTTCAGCCTGCTTGCACTCATCTGCGCGGCAAACGGACGTATCATCGGCGAATTTCTGCCGAAGGCAGAGAAATTCACCGCACTTTTGAATTTCGCGCTGGGCGGCAGCGCAATGTGGCTGTCAAAGCTTCTTCCCGCAGCGCTTATCGCAGTCGGAACAACTATATTTTGGGGTATTTTCCCAATTATCACACTATCTCTTGGGACGCGAAAAAAAGTTTAAAAAATCTTAAAAAAAGTGTTGACAACCGGAAATTTCTTTGATAGAATAGCGGAGCACTTTGCGGGAGGCAAAACAAACACCGAAAAATCTTAAAAAAGATGAAAAAAGTGCTTGACAAGCCGAAAACATTGTGTTATTATGTAAAAGATGCACCGCGACGGAGAGTTCACTCAATGAAGTCACGGACAGCTTTTCATATAGGCTGCGAGAGCAGCGATGTACCTTGTAAATTAAACAACGAGAAACATGA
>JAEDOK010000127.1 GCA_016302005.1 Oscillospiraceae bacterium
TTTGCCCACGCAGACAGAGCCGCTGATTCAACAGGACATGTCCCCGCCCTACAGTTGGGCGTCGGGGAAGCATAGAAAATCTGACGGTGGGGAACCGTCAGATTTTCTTGTTTTTTAGGGGATGGGGAGATAATGATTCCGGGTGATGGCGTAGCCGTGTCCCGGTTTGGGCTGCCATTGGTAGCGGGTTTTGGCTTCCTGCGGGAACAGGTGCGCCATGATGGCGGAGATGACGCCGCCGTGGGTGATGATAACGGTATCCTGCGCGGGAGGATACAGCTCAAAAAACGCCTCCAATGCGCGGGCTTGCATCTGTTTGCCGCTCTCGCCGCCGGGGGTCACCTTACGCTCGTTATCGCCTGTGATCCATGCCTGATAGGATGGGTCATTTTTTAATGCTTCATAGCCCCGCATTTCAAAGCTGCCGAAATCCATCTCCCGCAAGCGCGGCTCCTGACGGTGGGGAACACTCCCAAACAACAGCTCCAAGGTTTGCTCCGTCCGCCGCATGCCGCTGGTGAAAAAGCGGGCGTTTTGGATGTCGTAATGCAGCTCCCGCAGTGCCGCGATGCCCGCCTCGGAGAGGGGAAGGTCAGTGCTGCCGCAGTAGAGATGCTTTTCATTTGCCTCGGTCATGCCGTGGCGGATCAGATAGACGGTGCTCATTTCAGCCGCTGCTCCAATCCGCAAAAAACGCGGCTGACCTGCTTGGCCTCTGCGGAAAGATAGCGGCAAAGGCGTCCCGTCTCCTGCCGCCACGCGCGATTTTCCGCGCCGACGGGAACGACACCGCAGAAAATGTCGCGGCAGATCAGGATGCTGTTCTCCCATTCCTCCCGATGGGCGGCAAAGTATTGGACGGCGTCGATGTTTGCCTGCACGCATGCGTAGGTAAATTCCTCAATCGAGCGGATGCAGTGCTTGCGGAAGTCGATCTCCGTGCCGTTGCAGGTAAAAATATCCTCGGAAGAAAGGTGAAAGGTGGCTTTTGCATAGGTCAGCTTCCCCTGATATGCGCCGCCGATGATAAATACCATAATTTCCTCCTATATCAGCGCGTAGACGGCGACGGCGCACAGCTCTCCGACGGTTAATGCGTAGCCGGAGATATCGCCGTTCATGCCGCCCAAGGAACGATAGCCTCGACACAGGGCAAGTCCGTAGCCGACCAGGCAGCCGACCAGGGCAAAGCCATATTTCCCGCAGAGCAGGAAGCCGCCCGCAAGCGCGGCAAGCAGCAAAAGGGAAAGTACCAAAATATGCGAGAGCGGCTTCTTCAGGGCGGCATATTGACTGGTGGACATGGGGCGCAGGCTCGTCACTGCCAGCGCGGAGCAGCAGCGGCTCACCGCAGGGATAAACAGCAGGACCCAAAAATTCGCGGCCTCCGGCGCGGAGGCGAACAGCGCAAACTGGGACAGCAGCAGCAGAACGCAGCCGATCACGGCGAAAGCGCCTACATGGGAGTCCTTCAAAATCTCCCGCCTGCGGGGCAGGTCGCGGCAGGACTTGACCGCGTCGGTCACATCCAAGAAGCCGTCTAAATGCAGAAAGCCCGTGAGAGCATAGGGGAAAGCGGACAGCAGCAGCGCCCGCACGAGGGGCGGCAGGCAGAGCTTGCCGCAGAGCCATGCCAGACCCGCCCAAAGGAAGCCCAGCTCCAGCCCGATGAGCGGCAGAAAGAGGAGCATCTTGCCCCGTGCGTTTTCGTCCCAGAGCTTCCAAGGGCAGGGGAGGGCGCAGAACATGGACTGGCACATGGCAAAGGCGTGCAAAAGTGCTTTCATAGCGGGAATTCCCCCTTGCGGAGCATGAAATTTCCGGCGGCGGCTTCGATCACCACATCGCAGACCGCCGCCAATTTGCGGTCAATATGGGCGAGGGCTTTGCGGAAGACCTCGGTGCTGCCGTCGTAGTGCGCGGCATCGGCGTAGAGAGAATCGCTGACGATTACGGCGTGACGCACGGAGCGGGCAAAGGCAGTCAGCTCCTCTGCACAGCGGGCGGCGGCGTCCTCGTCCAGGTCACAGGAGGCGGGGTTCGGAAACAGAGCGTTCATTAAGAACGCTGTAGTGCTGTCGAGCAGAAAGGCGGCGTTTCGGTCTGCCGCTTGCAGGCAGGAAAGAAGCTCTCTGCCGCACTCGATTGTCTCGAAGCCCATGCCCTCCCGCTCTGCCAAATGGCGGCGGATGCGCGCGCGGTCCTCGTCATCCGCGGGGATCATTGTAGCGACATAATAGCGCTTGCCGCCCTTTGCGAGGCGGAGAGTAAGCTCCTGCGCGAATAGGGATTTTCCGCTTTTGGAGCCGCCGGAGATCAAGACCCTCATGTTGCTTCCTCCACGGTAAAGGCGTCGCCTTGGCGAATTTCGTCTAAGTAGCCGTCGTCAATGTCCGCCTGCTCGAAGGTTGCCATGTTGTTCATAACAGCGCAGGCGGCGGAGAGGACTTCAAATGCCAGCGGGCAGCCGCTGCCCTCGCCGAGACGCATGCCCAAAAGCAGCATGGGCTGTAACTCCATCGCCTCCATCGCAAGTCGGTAGCCGATCTCAAAGGAGGCGTGGCTGGGGATCAGATAGCCGCGCACATTGGGGCACAGCCTGACGGCGCACAGGGCGGCGACGGCGGAGATCAACCCGTCAATGACCACCGGACGGCGGCTTGCGGCAGCGCCCAAAAACGCGCCGCACATGGCGGCAAGGTCAAAGCCGCCGACCTTGGAAAGAACGTCTATGACATCCTCCCTGTTCGGGCGGTTGAGCGCGATCGCCTGACGGATGACAGTCTTCTTCTTGCGGAAGCTCTCCTCCGTGATGCCGCCGCCCTTGCCCGTGACGGTGTCCGCGTCCATGTCCAACAGCACGGACAGCACGGCGGAGGAGGTCGTCGTGTTGCCGATGCCCATCTCTCCGACACCCAAGACATCCGCCTGCGTGCTTTTTGCCAGCGCCGCGCCGGTGAGAAGGGCGGTGACCGCCTGCTCCCGCGTCATGGCGGGACCGAGGGCGATGTTTTGTGTGCCGTAGGCGATTTTACGGTTTAAGACGGCAGACGCTCGAATCTCCGCGTTGACGCCGACATCGCAGACGGTGATGCCGCAGCCGAAGTGCTTGCACAGGACAGCAGCTCCTGTCTTGCCGCGGGTCAGGTTGACGGTCTGCTGCAAGGTCACGGATTGAGGGGCGCTGGACACCCCTTCTTCGATCACGCCGTTATCGGCGGCAAAGACCAGAAGATGTTTTGTCCGAATTTCATTATGCACCTTTCCGGTAATGCCCGCCAGTTGGACGGAGAGCGCTTCCAGTTTTCCTAAGCTGCCCGGCGGCTTGGCAAGCGCCGCCTGCCGTTTTTCGGCTTGGGACATTGCCGCCTGATCTAAGGCGGTCACGGAAGCGAGTAATTCGTTTAAATTCATAGGGTTCCCTCTTTTTCTTCCAAAATGCCGTTTTCCGCAAGCCAGCGGACGGAGGGATCGGCAGTCAGCAATTCCAGCGTGAAGGTCGCGTTCGGACAGCGTTGTTCCGCAGTGCGGAGAAGCTGCTTCATATCGAGGCGCCCTGCAAACAAGGCATCGTGGGCGTCGCGGCTGCCGTCGTTGTTGTGAATATGAAAATGGGCGGTGAAGGGTGCGCAGACCTCCAACCACTGCTCCGCTGCTACGGCGGAATAGGCACTGATATGCCCGACATCCAAACAAAGACGCAGCTTGGGGCTTTGCACCGTCTGCACGATATCCGTCAGCAGTTCCGGTGTGTTCTCCAAAACATTTTCCAAGCAGACGATCATGCCGTCGGGAATCTCGCGCACAAAATCCTGCCAGAAGAGGACGGATTGCTCCGTAAACCAGCAGGGGAAATACAGGTGGGGGTTGAAGCCCGCGTGCAGGACGAGCATCGAAATGCCATAGCCTTGCGCGGCTTTGAGCGCTTGGCGGTAGCGCAGCCTTGCCAGATCCCGCGCCTTTGGGTCGATGGCGCAGGGAAACAGCTCATTAAACGGACCGTGCAGCACGCGGCAAGGAGTATTCTTTGTTTTTGCCTGTACTGCGGCATCCGTCTCCAAAAAACGTTCGTCCAAATTGGAGGCGGTGCAGAATTCGGCGATCTCCAACCCAAGCCCGTACTGCGCTGTAGTATGCACGGCGTCCTCGGCAATGGTGGAGATCAGAAACGCTTCTTTTTTCATACGCCCTCCTTTGATCCGCGCGACAAAGCGGATAGGATCGTTCCTTTATCATAGCGGATTTTTTGTGCGGGAGCAAGCCCAAATGGGGAAAAGTTTCTGTGCGCTGCAGGGAAACTTGTACGCATTCGGTAGTTCCTGCACCGGCGCAGCCGGTGGTCTGCGCAGCCGTTCGCGAGGGACGAGCGTTACGGATGCGGCGTACCCCCT
>JAEDOK010000128.1 GCA_016302005.1 Oscillospiraceae bacterium
TCCAGCAGGGCTTTTAACTGGGTCAGCAGCTTGTCCGCGGCCTCTGTCTCCGGCAAAGCGCAATAAAAAATATCCCGATAATACTCCTGATACAGTCGCAGTATTTGACCCAGACATTCCGGCACATCATAGGTGCGGTATTCGCAGTTTTCAAATACATCGATGTAGGCCGGGAGAATGTCCCGAAATTCCTCGTGTTCCCGCATATAGGCAATGGCGCCCTTTATGTCGCCCTTAATGAAAAAGTCCTGGATCTGCATGGCTTTGATCTCCTCTGTAAAAATCGTTTTTCGCGCTCATGGTCAAACGACAAATATTTCAATATAGCTGATCGTTTTCTTTGGGTCGACATCTTTTTGTGATAGAGCAATCACTTTGTTTTGTTCTGTTGGATGTGGACAGCATCTATGCCGTTTGCAGCCGCCCGGTCGATCGCTTGATCGGCAGTCCCAATGAGCTCCTTGCAGTTTTTTTCCATTCTGAAGGCCGATCACGACCAAGGCATTGTTCAACTACAGTTATGTCATTGCGAGACCCGAAGGGGTCGCGGCTGCGCAGCCGTTGGCGGCTTTGGCTCCTTACGGATGCGGCGTACCCCTTGCGGGTATGCGCTCCTCACAATGACATATCGGGGACTTTATCGACAGTCTGAAGCACCCTCTTTTTTCAAAGAGAGGGTGCTTCGTTTTTCTGATGCAGAGGAAGGCGCAAGGTGGGAGGCCTTCCCGGTCAATACTCAAATACGCAATACTCAAATGCGTTAATAATGGTGGTCTCGCCGGATATGGTTTTTCTCGGAATATTGATTCCATAGCTTCTATGGATGTGCCCGTGCACGAAATACTTCGGGTGGTAGCGTTCGATCAGGCTTCCGAAGCACTCAAATCCGCGGTGGGAGAGGGAATCCATGTCATTGATGTGCCTTGCGGGCGCGTGCGTTACCAGAATATCGAAGCCCTGATTGCGCCAGATCGAAAACCGCAAGCGCCGGATACGCCGCCGCATCTGCCCCTCCGTGAACATATGCCGGCCGTTTCGGTAGCGATAGGAGCCGCCAAGCCCCAGGATGCGCACGCCGTTGTGAACATAGATCTTATCGTCGATGCAAATACACCCTTCCGGCGGGGCACTTTCAAAGGCATCGTCGTGGTTGCCGTGCACATACAGCAAGGGGCAGTGCGCCATCGTCGCAAGAAATTCCAGATAGGGGCGGTGAAGGTCTCCGCAGGCGATGATCAGGTCAAACTCACGCAGCTTTCCGGGCGTGTAGTAATCGTAGAAATACTTTGACTCGACATCGGAAATGGCAAGAATTTTCATGGCTGCTCCGTCTTTCTGCCCGGCGGGAGGATGCCTGCGGCATCGACCGTCGCCTGGGCGATCTCGTTGAGCGCCTCATAGTCCGGTATTCCGCCGATGACATTGTCCGTCAGATAATCCATGTTGGCGATCTGCTCTACGCGCAGCCGCTCTCCCTGCGTGCCGATCTGCCGTCCGTCCTGTGTATGGATCGGCGCAAAAAACGGGTGGCAGGATTCCCGGCGGGTGCTTTCCTTCAAATACTCTGCCAGTCGTCTGGTTCCCTCCGGCAGCCGGTTGGATAAGATCAGATCCACGACGCCCTCCGACATACCCCAATAATAATTCAGCGCCTTGTTGCTGCTCTCATACACCGCCTTTGCCGCTTTGTCGCGTTCCTGCCGTATCATCAGCTCATAATAGACGCCCCATTTCAGCACCGGGGCAGCCAAAAGCTCCTGCTCGTCTCCGGACAGGTAGGTCAGGCCAAAACTGCTTTGCTTGACGCCCGCATATCTCGCCGTGTCCTGAAAGGAGGCAAGATCGACGCCCTTCTCCTTCAGCCGTTCCAGCGCATTCTCGCCGTCCTTCTGCGTTGACCATTCCAGATAGATCTTTGCCCGCGGATTGACCATCTGCGCACCGACGGCAAAGGCGTTGATCCCCGCGATCTGCCCGTAGATCGGATAATCGCAGATATATCCGATCCTGTCCGTGTTTGACAGGGAGCCGGCGATCGCGCCGATGATGAACTTCGCCTCATAGAGCCGCGCATAGTAGGTGCGGATGTACCGGTGGGAGGTGTTGAGCGAGCAGTTCATGATAGTGACCTCCGGGTGCTCGATCGCCGCGCGGAGGCTCGCCTGCAGCAGTCTGGGCGAGGTCGTAAAAATCAGCCGGTTCCCGTCGGAGATCGCCTGCTCGATCGCCTGCAGAGGATCGCCCTCCATAACGTTCGGATAGGCGACGGTTTCCAGGCTGTCCGCAAACACACGCTGGACGTGCTTTCGCCCAAGCTCGTGCCGGTAAGCCCAGCCGGACTGCTCCGGCGTTTTGTCGTACAGGAAGGCGGCTTTCAGCACGGTGGGGCTCGAAGGCAGGATCATGGAAAAAAGTCCGGCCTTCTTTTCCGCCTCCGGCGCGAGCTTCATCTCGATGGACGGCTCCTCCTGCTGCAGCCGGATCTCCTCCCACATACTTTGGACGGCTTTTTTGATCTCCGTCATCGAGCAGGCGGACAGGCTTTGATAGCCATAGACCTGAATATAGGCCAGCATCGCGTCACCCGCGGTGGAGCGCAGCTTATCTCCGCCGCTTGCCCGGTATGCCTGGCAGAAGAAGTGGTAGGCCGCCCGAAAACGGCGCCGTTCCTCCTCCGTCCATTCCTCCGACGGCGCTTTCCCCAGCGCCTGCTGCAGCGCCTCATAGCTTCCCAGCTTTGAAAACTCGATGAAATTGACCCTGCTGTACTGATAGAAGGAGACGAACTCGTAGTAAAGCTCGGTCTCTTTTTCGCCGTTTCGCTCCGGAAGCACACGGTAGACCTGCCCGGTGATCGTCGGCGCATCGAAGAATTTCAAAACGCTGACGCGCTTATGGCCTTCCTCGACGTAGTAGCGGTTCATGTACTCATAGACCTTGATCGGGTCGCGGATCCCCTCCTCCAAATGCGCCCGGTAGAGGCTGCTCCACTTCTTCGCAAATTCGGAATCTTCGGGCAGGATCGGCATAAAGTTCGGCGCAAAGGAATTCGTTCTTGCGCGGGTCTTCGTTCCGACGATGAACTCCGTCGGGATCTGCACGATTCCCAGCGGGAGCGCCGACGCGGAGTTCTCCGGCAAAACAAAGTCATCCAGGACGGGCAGACAGGGCGACCAGCCCTTGGCCGCGTAACGGCGCTGCTCCTTCTGCCCCAATTTAAGCGCGTCCTTATATTGTAAATCGACCATATTGTTTTCCTCTGATGTGAACGTCAAACACGCAGCCTCCGCCGGAGGGCCGGGGCTGCGTGTTCCGGATTCGGAATTTTCTGCGCATCTGTCGCCGTCGTGCCGGATACGCTGCCTGTCCTCCGTCCGAGGGCGTGTGGCTGCCACGCCTTCGCGTGCGGCAGCCTCCGGGGGAGGCTTTCTGCCACATAATATACAATACCGCTGCGCAAAACGCAAGCGTTTCCTGCAGAAAATCGGAAGCGCAGGCCGCCCGACGCCGGATGTGTGCCGCTTTTCCTGCAATACGGGCGGGGCCCCCGAAGTGACGATGGGAGTCCCGCCCGGAAAAAGGATCTGTGCTGTATCGGCGGCCTTTCGGAACGCCGTTTTTCTTCCCCGCAGGGGTGTCCCTGCGGGAGATCAGTTATTTCCCGATGCTGTTTTCGATGAACCGCATGAGGATGACCGCGACCTGCGCACGGGTCGCCGTGTCGGTCGGCAGGAGCTTGCCCTCGCTGCCGTTGATCAGACCCTCGGCGACCGCCCAGTTGAGCGCCTCGACCGCGTAGGAGCTGGTCTTGTCGGCGTCCGGGAAGGCGCTGAGCTTATCCTCCGCGACCGGCTCGGACTTCGTGTAGCGGAAGAGGATCGTTGCGATCTGCTCACGGGTGACATAGCCGTCGGGATCGAATTTGTTGTTGCCGATACCGTTCACCACGCCGTTCTGCGCTGCCCAGGCGATGGCGTCGGAGTACCACATTCCGTCCGCAACATCGGTGAAGCCGTGCGTTCCGTCGGTCTCCGGCTCGCCCGCAATGCGGTAGAGCACGGTGACGAGCTGGGCGCGGGTCATGGCGCTTTCGGGGGCGAAGCAGCCCTCGCTGACGCCGAGCATGAGCTCATGCGCCACCATGAAGTCCACCGCCGTGTGATACCAGGCGTTCAGCGGCACGTCGGTCAGCCCGGCGCTGGCGCAGAAGGCGGGAATGGAGGCGTGCTCTGTTGCGCCGCAGACGGAGCAGACGCGCGTCTGTTCGCCGTCCTCCGTGCAGGTGGGCTCCTTCGTGACCGTCCAGTCGCCGAAGCTGTGACCCGTGGCGTCGATGACCCAGCTATCCTTTGCGATCTCGTTCTTGCCTTCTTCATCGG
>JAEDOK010000129.1 GCA_016302005.1 Oscillospiraceae bacterium
AGCTGCTCTACCGGCTGAGCTATACCGGCATCTCAAACAGAGCATGATTATTATAACGAGGAGGATATGGTTTGTCAATACTTTTTTTCAAATTTTCAAAAAAAGTCAGATTTCTGTGGAGGCGCAATAAATGCGGGAGCTTTCGCCCCAGGGATGGTAGCCTGTTCCGACATAAGAAAAACCATAGTGCTCATAGTAGCCGATGTGGTCGGTGCAGAGATACAGCTGCCGAAAGCCCGCCTGATGTGCGTCCACTTTGATGCGCTCGATCAGCAGCGAGCCGTAAGCATGACCGCGATATTCCTTCTCAACATACAGAGCGCAGAGCCATGGGCACAGATCCATGCGGCTGATAAAGTCGTTTGTAATCAGTCCTGCGCAGCCGACAATCTTCTCCCCGTCCATGAGCAGGTACCACTGCGGCAGGGGGCTTTCGGCAGTCAGGCAGCTTCGCATACAGTCGTCATAGACCGCCATACTGTCCTCAGACGCCCAATGCGCCTGAAAATAGGCGATAAATTCCTCCAAACGAGCAGGATGCTCCCGCAATGAAAAGATCAGCATGAACAATACCCTCTCTTTCCTATGTTTCAGCAACGGTTTCTTCACAAATCACAACCGTGTGCGTCCCTTGGTTAAGCTATCACGCCGGAACCGCTCTGTCAAGCCGATACTAGACGGGTTCCTGCACAAGATTGCCACGCCTCGTTCCTCGGCTCGCAATGACACAGAGGGGGAATCCGGTACGCAGTCGGCAGTTCCTGCACTGGTACCCCGAATCGGGGTGCCCTACGGCGAGGGTGCGATCGTTTATTTAAACCGTGCAAAGCACACCACAGTCATTCACCATTCACTCTTAGTCCTTAGCTCAACAGGTAGTTCCTACACGCGGCTTAGGACATCTCCCCGCCTACAGTTGCTCTCGGTGATATTCGCCGTGGGCGAGTGAGATTGCCTGCGGCAGGTTTTAAAATTTTGAAAAAAATATCCCCCACGGGGGCTTAAAATGCGCGGATTTGGCTGCTACAATGATGGCATACAAAGAAAGAGAGGTACAGCTTATGCACATGGCAGACGCGTTACTGGCTCCTGCGGTCGCCGCAACGATGTATGTCGCCACCGGCGTGACGGTCGGCACCTCCGTCCGTTCGCTGCGGAAGGACGAAAACACCGCGAAGCTCCCCACGATGGCGGTCGCTTCGGCGCTCGTCTTTGCGGGACAGATGATCAACTACACCATTCCCGGCACCGGCTCGTCCGGCCATCTTTGCGGCGGTATGCTGCTGTCCGCCCTGCTCGGGCCGCAGGCGGGATTTTTGTCCATGGTCGTCATTTTGGCGATCCAAGCGCTGTTCTTTGCCGACGGCGGCTTGCTTGCCCTCGGTGCAAATTGTTGGAATATGGCGTTCTACGGCTGCTTCGTCGGCTATTACCTGATCTGGCGTCCGATCCTGCGCAGCAAGGCAGGGTCACGGGCGGCAACGCGCGTGAGAATCGTGCTCGCCTCCGTACTCGGCTGTATCGTCACGCTGCAGCTCGGCGCGTTTTCCGTCGTGTTGGAGACGACGCTCTCCGGCATTACGGAGTTGCCCTTCGGCGCGTTTGTCGGCGTTATGCAGCCCATTCACCTTGCCATCGGTCTGGTCGAGGGCTTGATCACCTCCGCCGTGCTGCTGTTTGTCTATGAGGCGCGTCCGGAGCTTTTGACGGAGGTCAACACAGCCGGAGTCAAGAGCAAGTGCTCACTCAAAACGACGCTGATCGTCTTGGCGGTCGCAGTCGCGGTCATCGGCGGCGGGCTGAGCCTGCTCGCAAGCGCCAACCCCGACGGCTTGGAGTGGTCGATGTTCGGCAACAGCGAGGCGGGTTACAGCGAAAACATGGGACTTGACGAGGAAAACTACGGCGTTTCCGGCAAGGCAGCAGACACTGCCGCCGCGATTCAGGAAAAAACCGCTCTGATGCCGGACTACGCCTTTGCAAACAGCGACAGTCCCGCAGGCACAAGCACGGCAGGCTTGGCCGGCTCCGCCATTGTCGCAGGGGTCGCCGTGCTGATCTGTCTGATCGGCGGTTTCTTCCGAAAGAAAAAACAAGCTGCAAAAGTCAAGAATTCATGATATACTGTCAGAGCCGTCCCCCAGACGGCTCTGCTTCGGTTTTTCCTGTAGACCGGGGGCATTTTCCCGTAACCGCGAAGCGGCAGACAGTCAAATTTGCGTATGCTTGGTAGTTCCTGCACGCGGCGGGGACATGTCCCCGCCCTACAGAGGCTTTCATGGCAATGACATAACAGGCTGCCCTGATTTGTCATTGCGAAACCAGTGCGCACACCGGTTGTGGAAATCTCGTGTAGGCACTTTCTTCTGCACAAGCAAAGCAAAAAAGGAACCTGACTTATGGATAAACTCTCTCACGCGCAGGCAGAGCTGCGGGAAATGGATGCCCTGGCTGCCGAACGCTCTCCGTTACATCGCCTACATCCGCTGTGCAAGCTGCTCCTCACGGCGGTCTATATCGTTACGCTTGTGTCCTTCCCCAAATACGCGCTGTTTCCTCTCATTGTGATGGCGCTGTATCCCGTGATCCAGTTTCAAATCGCGGACATTCCTTTGCGGCTTTGCTTTCATAAGCTGCGTTTCATTCTGCCTCTGGTGTGCGCGGTGGGGCTGGTCAATCCGTTTCTCGACCGCACGCCGCTGTTCCTGCTCGGCAGTCTCACGGTCACGGGCGGCGTTGTGTCCATGCTGACGCTGATGGGCAAGGGCATTCTCGCGCTGACGGCATCCTTCCTTCTGATCGCGACGACACCGATCGACACGCTCTGCGCCGCCTTGCGCAAGCTCCATGTTCCCGCAATTTTGACGACGCTGCTTCTTTTGACCTACCGCTACATCGGTCTGATGCTGGAGGAGGTCTCCGTCATGTCGCAGGCGTATTCCCTACGCGCGCCGGGGCAGAAGGGGATCCATATCTCGGCGTGGGGCTCGTTTTTGGGGCAGCTTCTGCTGCGGAGCATTGACCGCGCCACCGAGCTGTATCACGCCATGCTGCTGCGCGGCTTTCAGGGCGATTTCTTTTACGCGGAGGTGCCGCCCTGCAAGGCATCCGGCATTGTTGCAACCGCCGTATGTATCGCGGCGATCCTCTGCGCAAGATTCGTGAATATTACCGGGCTTATGGGTAGCCTGTTTGTGAGGTGAGCGGAATGATCGAATTTCGAAAGGTATCCTTCTCCTATGACGGGGAACATCCCGTGCTTGAGGAGCTGTCCTTCACGATAGAGAAGGGCGAGAGTGTCGGGCTGATCGGCGCGAATGGCGCGGGAAAATCGACCCTGATGAAGCTGCTCCTCGGTCTGCTCAACGGCACGGGAGAAATTCTGGTGGAGGGCATACCAGTGATAAAGAAAAATCTGCCGTCCATCCGTCAAAAGCTCGGCTTCGTTCTGCAGGATTCGGACAATCAGATGTTTATGCCCACGGTCTATGAGGACATGATCTTCGGACCGCGCAACTACGGACTTTCCAAGGAGGAAGCGGAGCGCCGCGTGGACGAGGTGCTTGCGCAGTTAGACCTGACGGCGTTAAAGCACCGCCATAATCATAAGCTCTCGGGCGGCGAAAAGCGCATGGCAGCCATCGCGACGATTCTCGCCATGCAGCCGGAGGCAATTTTGATGGACGAGCCGTCCACCGCTTTAGACCCCGTCAACCGCCGCACCGTCATCCGCACCGTAAACGCCCTGCCCCAGACGAAGTTGATCGCCTCCCATGACCTCGATATGATCCTCGACACCTGCGACCGTGTGATCCTGCTCGCAAACGGCAAGATCGCAGCAGACGGCAAAGCGGATGCCATTCTGCGAGACCGGGCACTCCTCGAAGCCAACCGCATGGAGCTGCCCTTCTGCTTGCAGGGCTATCACGAAAGAGGCTGACATTGCGCCCGCTTCCGCGCACCCGTCGGAGCGCAGTTTGCAACCGCCATCATAATAAAAAAGCAACGCATACAGCAATACCGCTGTATGCGTTCTCAGCGTGTCGAAAAAGTCCCCGACATGTCATTGCGAGGAGCGAAGCGACGTGGCAATCTAATAAAAAAGTTTCGTATTCGCCGGAATACATACAAGATGCTAAATTATTCTGCGAGATTGCCACGACCCCTTCGGGGTCTCGCAATGACAAAGCTGTAGTTATTTGACAGTCTGATAACGCATACAGCGATACCGCTGTATGCGTTCTGTATTGTGGAGATCCTTTGGTCGGAGTAGGCGATCATCGGTTTCGCAGGGGCTTTGATGCTAAAAACCGACTAAAATATTCATTTCAATCGGTTTTCAACGCCGTACCGGCGTTGCATTTTCGCG
>JAEDOK010000130.1 GCA_016302005.1 Oscillospiraceae bacterium
CCACGACCCCTTCGGGGTCTCGCAATGACAAAGCTGTAGTTTTTTGACAGTCTGCGGCGGGGACATGTCCCCGCCCTACATTGGCTGTTTCCTTTATTATGGTGCGGAACGAGAGTGACGGATGTACCCCGCATATATTCTCCCCGCCCGTGCCGCCTTTGATACAGCGGCATCACTCCAAGCGGATCAGTACGAGGTCGTCCGCAATGCACAGGGAGCCGTCGTTGGGGTAAGTCTCCATCTCGGCAATCACCTCCGCATAGCGCGTCTCCTCCTCCGGCGTAATGTCGCGGAAATAAATGCCGAGGTAATTCACAATGAAGGCGCTGCGGCTGTATTCGTTGATCTGCTCGTCCGCGCTGGTCCGAGCGGAAAACCCAAAGGGCGAACCGTTCCAGTTGTCGTAGAACGCCGCGTCTTGAATGGTCTTTCCGACAAAGACGATCCGCATATCCTCCCGGTATCCCTCCAACGAGCGGGCGCGTGTCAGCATGGTCGCAAAATAGTTTTCCGCCTTTTGGTTGGCATAGGAGACAGAGATGTCATTGCCGTTGCTCTGCCACGCATAGTTGAGCGAGGTGACGAGCAGCATCGCCGCAAGGGCAGCAGGGAGCAGACGGTGAAGGCGCGGGCGTGTAAATTGCGCCTGTCCTGCCAGCAGCAGCGGCAGATAGAATACGGAAAGCAATCCCGGTGTCATGCGCGTACACAGGGCGCTCTCCGGCGCGATCACCTCAATGGCGTTCGCCGCCAGCGGAAGCAGCAGCAAAAACAGGCACAGCAGCAGCTTCGTCCCCTTCTCGCAGCGGCAGCGCAGCAGCAGCACTGCGGAAAACACAAAGCAAAGCAGGATCGCCAGCCGCACTACGCCGGTTGCGTTGAAGTAATGGTAGTTCTGCAGCGGCAGCAGGAAGAAATGTACATAGGCGTTTTTCATCAAGGACGGCAGCGCGGACAGCCGCAGAACGCCCATTCGGTCGATGTTCTGATAGCTGCTCAACTGTGTGTGCGTCGCAAGCAGAAACACTTGCAGAACGCCCAAATAAAGCACATACGCAAGCACTAAGGCGGCAAGGAATTTCAGCGCGGTCAGAAGCAGCGGCTTTCCCTGCGTGCCGGGCTGCAGGGAAAGGTAGATCAGCCGCAGCAGCAAAACCGCCGCCAGAAAGGGCAAATACGCCTGATAGATGCCGATGGCGCAGGCAAACAGCACGACCGCCGAGGCAAAGCGCAGTCCTCCCCGCTTCGTCAGCAGATACGCGCCGCATACCAGCAGCAGCAGCGCAAGCATATAATAATGCACCGTAAAGGTAAACAGCATCATGCTTGCGATGGGCGCGGCGGACGCGGTAATCGCCGCGAGGCAGAAGCAGAGCTTTTTGCTTTGCATCCCGAAAAGCCGCACCAGAACCGCCGAGGTAAGCCCGAGCAGCAGCAGTGCAAGCAGTCCGTTGAACATCGGCACATTCCAAAGTCCCCAAACGCGTTCAACGACTGCGGCAAGCGCATAGAGCATCCAGCGCCCGGAGGAAAGACCGGTACCGTAGCCCCAGGGCGTGCAGGCGATCATATCATTATTATTGACCAGATTGGTAAAAAGATAGAGATAAGACAGCGCCCCAAACAGCGCCGTCCCAAGAAAGCAGGCGCGGCTCCGCCTATCTCGGAAAAACCCTCGCACCCGCCGCCCGCAGACACTGACTTGCTTCATAAGAACCTCCAAAAACCCCAAAAATCGCCCCGTCTAAAATCACGCTAACGCTTGTAGGGGCGGCTATTAGCCGCCCGGGACCGGAATGATCGAGCGCATATACGGCTGTAAAAACAGCAACGCCCCAAGCGGCGAAGCACAATCCATATGAAATACCAACTGCCTGCACACGGGCGGCTGATAGCCGCCCCTGCGGCGCAGAAGGCGTGTGCCTTGCGATTCACCGTTTATTCCTAACTTATATAGTATAGTTTTCCGGGCGAAAAATGTCAATACGCCGGGAACGGGAACTCGTTCTGCCGGAATTTTTCATCCCCGCAGGGGGGATGATCTTTTTCCCGTATGATTGTGCAAAAAAGGTCGCTTTTTCCGAAATAAGCATTGACATCAGAGTCCATTATTGATAAAATCATATCGGTTAATTTGGGCGTACTGCCCATGCGGAAGCGTGCCGTCCCCGGCGGGATGGAAGCGCTTTCATATAACGATGCCTTTCGCATCGTGCATTTTTTGTGCCTCAAAACAAAACAGGAGGAATGAATCTACTATGAGCCAAGAACGCTACATCACGGTCGAACAGATGGAGGAAGCAACCGCCTCCCTTCTGGAAAACGGCAAGAAGGTCGGCGCGGACAGCTGGCAGCAGCGCGTGAAGAACCAGACCCCGCACTGCGGCTTCGGCGAAGCGGGCACCTGCTGCCGTATCTGCTCGATGGGTCCGTGCCGCATCACCCCGAAGGCGCCGAGAGGCATCTGCGGCTGCGATGTCCACGGCATCGTCGCCCGAAACTACCTGCGCTTCACCGCAGGCGGCGCAGCAACACACTCCGACCACGGTCGTGAGATCTGTCACACCCTTTACCGGACCCGCGAAGGCGGCAACTACACCGTGAAGGATCCCGAAAAGCTGAAGCGCATCGCCACCGAGTGGGGCATCGAGACCGAGGGCAGGGACATTTACGACCTTGCGCACGAGGTCGCCGAAACCGGTCTGATGGAATACGGCAAGCCCTTCGGCACACAGCGCTTCCTGAAGCGTGCCCCGGAGCACACACAGGAGCTGTGGGAAAAGGCGGAGATCGCCCCCCGCGCCATTGACCGCGAGGTCTCCCAGTCGCTGCACATGACCCACATGGGCTGCTCGTCCCTGCCCGAAGCGCTGATCCGTCAGTCCCTGCGCGCCGGTCTGTCCGACGGCTGGGGCGGCTCAATGATGGGCACGGAGTTCTCCGATGTCCTCTTCGGCACGCCGAAGCCCGTAGACACCACCGCCAACATCGGCGTCATGGAAAAGGACATGGTCAATATCATCGTCCACGGTCATGACCCCTCCCTGTCCGAGATGATCGTCTTCTATGCCAACGACCCCGAGATGGTCGCCTATGCCAAGTCCATGGGCGCAAAGGGCATCAATATCGCCGGTGTCTGCTGCACCTCCAACGAGGTCGCCATGCGTCACGGCATCCCGATGGCGGGCAACTTCCTCTCCCAGGAAAATGTCGTCCTCACCGGCGCATGCGAAGCCATCGTCGTGGACGTGCAGTGCATCTTCCCCGCACTGGGGCCCCTGTCCAAGTGCTTCCATACGAAATTCATCACCACCTCCCCGATCGCGCGTATGCCGGACTCCGAGTTCATCCGCTTCAGCTCCGAAAACGCAGGCGAGAACGCCAAGGCGATCGTGAAGATGGCAATCGAGAACTTTAAGAACCGCGACCAGAGCATGGTCAACATCCCGCAGCTCAAGACCAAGGCGACCGTCGGCTACTCTGTTGAAGCGATCAAGGGCTGCCTCGACGGCGTAACAAACAGCCATGTTGACGTCACCGGCACGACAAAACCGCTGGTCGATGTCGTCAAGTCCGGCGTCCTGCGCGGCGCTGTGGCGATGGTCGGCTGCAACAACCCCAAGGTGCGCCCCGATACCGCGCACATCGAGCTGATGAAGAAGCTCATCAAGAACGACATCATCCTCATCGTCTCCGGCTGCTCCGCACAGGCTGCCGCCAAGGCCGGTCTGATGGACAAGGAAGCCAAGGAGCTTTGCGGCGAGGGCCTGAAGCGTGTCTGCGAGCTGGTGGACATCCCGCCGGTGCTGCACATGGGCTCCTGCGTCGATATTTCCCGTATGATGGTCCTGGCCTCCGACATCGCCAAGGACTGGGGCGTCAACATCTCCCAGGTTCCCGTCGTCGGCTGCGCGCCCGAGTGGATGAGCGAAAAGGCCGTCTCCATCGGCAACTATGTTGTCGCCACCGGCATTGACACCTTCCTCGGTGTCGATCCCTACACCAAGGGCAGCGAAGAAGTCACCGCCCTGCTGCAGGGTGAGCACGGCGTGAAGGACTGGGTCGAAGCGAACTACACCGTCGAGCTGGACATCGAGAAGCTTGGCGATTTGATGATCGAGCGCATTGAGCAGAAGCGCGCCGCGCTGGGCATCTGATATGAAGGTTGCCATCACGGGCAAGGGCGGCGTGGGCAAAACCACCCTGGCCTCTACCCTGGCGCGGCTCTACGCCGCCGAGGGACGCACGGTGCTGGCGGCGGATGTGG
>JAEDOK010000012.1 GCA_016302005.1 Oscillospiraceae bacterium
GCGTCAAGGATCTCGACTGGCACGATCCCGCGGTCGCTCTGCCGTCCTTCCTGACCATGGCAATGATGCCGTTCACCTACAACATCTCCTTCGGCATCGCCTTCGGTCTGATCTCATATGTGATCGTCAAGACCTGCACCGGTAAACTCAAGGAAGTCAAGGCGGGCACATGGGTCATCACCATTCTGTTCCTCCTCATGCTCTTCCTGACGCATTGATTTCAACAAAACCATCGGGCGGCACCTCAGCCGCCCGATGGTTTTTATTTCCTTTCATTGCACACTCCGCCCCGTAGGGCGGGGACATGTCCCCGCCGACCGCGAAGCGGCAGACGCTACGGGGAACAGATTTGTGCGCACTCGGCGCTTCCTGCACACGGGCAGATACTATCCGTCCCTACGGCGTTGGCTGCGATATATCTCGTAGGGGCGGCTATCAGCCGCCCGTTTTTTGATCCGTGCGAAGCACACGGAATTCTTGATGAAAGAATTGAAGCAAGAATCAGCATTAAATGTTGGCGTGAATGTAATATAACACGTTGCTCTCGCAGTCGAAAAAATACAGGGAATAATAGCCGAATTCGGGATACCCGTCCTTCGTGCGCAGAAAGAACAAATCGCCCGCATTGATGCTCTCGGTTTCAAAATCATAGCGTTCAAGCTGATCGGTAGCTTCCATCCAGTTGCGGAAATCCTCGAAATACGCTTGCAGCAGGCGTACATCCTCCGCATTCACCTCTTGATACTTTCCGCTTGCAAAAAGCTTTCCTCTTCCGTCAGACCCATAGAAGTATTTGCAATAATCGATCGAATCCTGCATTCCATCCGAGTCATGATACTCCTCGGTGCGCAGATATCCCTGCGGAATCACCTCATCGCGGACGAACACGCATCCATTCAACTGTAGTGTGATACATATCAGCAGGAGCAGTACAATCAGCCTTTTTTTCAAATCTCTTTCCTCCACTCCAAAAGCTCCGCAGGTTGGCAGTCCAATGCGGCACAGAGCTTATCGAGGGTCTCAAAACGGATTGCTCTCGCTTTCCCCGTTTTCAGGATCGAAAGATTCGCCATCGTAATGCCAACGCGCTCCGAAATCTCCGTCAGAGTCATTTTTCGTTTTGCCAGCATAACATCCAGATTCACAACGATCATACTTTCACCTCAAATCGTCAAGTCCTGTTCTTCCCGCAGGCGCGCAGCCTCCGCAATGAGCTTCGAAAGCGTGTCGGCAACCGCGGCAACGATCACGCCAACGACGCAAACCGCCATCAATCCGAGGGCAATCCCCGGATGACTCATGTTAAGCAGGAATAGGATGATGTTTCCAAGGGCAAAGTAGACCGTGTCAAGCACCGCCAACCGCGCAACGGTACGCAGCGAGGCGGCATTTTCTCCGCTGAACGCATTGCCCCGTCCGATTTCGCCCGCAACCCTCCAGCCATAGAATAAAACACCGAAGCAAGGCAGCGCACTTCCCCAGAGAAACGCGAGCCAAGGCCAAAAGCGGTTTGCAAATTCCGGATAGGCGGTACGCATCGAGAGCGCAAAAAGCGGAATCGCGCCGAAGTACAGCAGCAAACCGCACAGCGCCATAGCGCAAATTGAAAGCTTTAGTGTAACAGACAACTTTTTCATTGCATTCGCTCCTTTTTCCAAGTTGTCCCAAGTATATCACATCGTTTTTCGAAAGTCAATATATTTTTATCGTTTTTCGATAAATATATTCTCAAATCATTCCCTCGGGTCACCCCGAGGGAAAAACCGTTATTTGCAAGCCTGCAGGATCAGCTCCGCGCAGGCTTCGACACCGAGGACGCCGCTGTTGAGGCAAATGTCGTAATTCTGCGCCTGTCCCCAGTTGCGTCCCGTGTAGTTCTTATAATAGACCTTGCGCTTTTGATCCTTCTCCGCGAGACGCTTTTCCGGCGATTTGTCACATTCGCCGTAGCGTTCAACGATCCGCTTTGCGCGGCTTTCCATATCCGCGTGGATAAAGACATGCAGGCAGTCCTTCCGATCCCGCAGAATATAGTCCGCACAACGACCGACGATCACACAGTCGCCCTCTGCAGCAAGCTCCTCAATGATCTTCGTCTGCTCGATGTAAAGGCGGTCGTGCATGGATAGTCCGTCGGCGGAATACTGGCTCGCCGTGGCAAGGGCAAACAAAAGGCTGCTGCGGGCACTGGCGTATTCCCCGCTCTCCTCGATAAACTCCGGAGAGAAACCGCTGCGCTCTGCAACCTTATTGACCAGCTCGCGGTCATAAAAGCTGTAACCGAGTTTTTCCGCGACCAGCTTGCCGATGCTCCGTCCACCGCTGCCGAATTCACGGCTGATGGTAATGATTCGCTTCATGGAAATTACCTCCTTCGTCGAATACTTTCTATCTGTATTATATCACACGGCGCGCAAATCGCAAATTATTTTTTCTGAATTCTGTCCTTCAGTTCTTGCTTCAATGCCGCAAAGTCTCCGTGCGGGACATCGCTGAGGTCGCGTTCCTTGGGGTTGATCAGGCAGGGCGTAAGCAGGAAAACGGGAATCCCGACTCTCTGCGCCGCCAGATCCTCCACCGCATCGTTGCCAACCATCAGGCACTCCTCCGCCCTGCAGCCGATCCGGTCCAGGATATCGGCAAAATAGGCAGGATTCGGCTTGCAGTGCCGAGAATTCTCATAGGTCGTAATAAATTCAAAATCCTCCGCGTGCAGTCCCGCCCAGCGGATGCGCGCCTGCGTTGCAACTGCCGGAAAGATCGGATTCGTCGCCAAAACGCGGCGAATGCCCTTTGCTTTCAGAAATTCGACCGTCTCTGCCGCCTCCGGTGCAAACCCGCAGGCGTTTTGCGCGAGGTTGAAATCCGTCGCGTAGAATTCTTCAAACGCTGCCTCATGCGCCCGCGCCTGCTCTCCGAAGACAGAAGCAAAGGAGTCCCAAAAAGCCTCGCGGTTCGTCTTTGCGCCATCGTTTTGCACCATCGCCGCCGTGCCCTTCCAGAGCGTATCCACCAGCGTCTTTGCCTCATAGCCATAGGGCGCGGCAAAGCTTGCCAGCTTCGCAAAATACGCGCGCACAAAGTCCTCCTGCACCATCGGCAGCAGCGTCCCGTCCAAATCGAACAATACCGTTGTCAGCATATCCCTACTCCTCTCGATTATTTACATAGTATAGCACACCGAGAGGCATTTGCAAATTGTTTTTCTTATCGCTTGCAGATCACGCCGCAGGCGATTTTCGTTCCGGCATTTCCGGAGGGCTGCGTGTGAAAATCGTCCGGCTGCGCGTGGATCACTACGGTTTTCCCGATAATATCACAGACGGAAAACCGGTTTGTCAGAACCGTCAATTCCGCTCTTCCGTTGCAGGACAGCAAAGGAGGCAGGTCTCCCGCATGGCATGGATGTCCACGCTTGCCGGGGTTAAAATGTCCCTTCGTATTGGGGAAGCCCTCCCCGCAGCAGTCCCCGCCCTCATGGATATGGAACGCGAAAAAGCCCGTTTCCGATTCCGGCAGACCGCAGATTTTGACAGCCACCACGGTGCCGTTCTCGTGCGTCGTAAAGTTGACGATTCCGTGTAAACCCGGAAGCTCCTTCCCGCCCATTACCTTTGCTTGCGCTTGCAAAAGCTGCATCGTCTGATCACCTCATTTCACGATCAGACTATGCAGCTTTTTGCTTTGGCGTTACGGGCTCATACCGTAACTGCGGTATCGGTTGCGAAGAAGTAGAGAATACGTTCCTTCACGGGCAGGGAGAAAATCCGCGCAAGGGCGGCGCTGTAGGCATCGAGCTGCCCACGGTAGTATTCTCCGCGCTCGGCTTCCTTCCCCGGTGCAACGCGGTCGGACTTAAAGTCAAGGATCGTCAGTCCGTCCTCCTCCACGATGCAGCAATCCGTCACGCCCTGTAAAAGCACCTGCTCTCCCCGCAGCGCTCCGCTCAGGATCGACGCGTCCTGCAGCACGGAGAATTTAAATTCCCGCACGAGCTGCTTTGCAGATAGCATGCGCTTGCCGAGGGGCGAGTCAAAGAACGCAAAGAGCTTTTTCGGCGGCACTACATCCGCCTGCTGCTGCGTCAGGAATTTATCCTCCACAAGTCGTTTCAGTTCCCGCTCGATCCCTTCAAGTGTTGTGCAAACCTCATAACGCAGATACTGTATGGCAAGGTGGATCGCAGTACCGCGTTCCGTCGGCGTGAGCGGACGCTGCTGCAAGCTGAATTGCGGCTTGGAAAACACGATTTCCGGAAGCCGCACCGTCTGTTCGGAAATCTCCTCGTCGAGCGTCCGCCCCTTGAGCTGCGTGGCAGTCAGCTTGCTGGGCGCCTGTGTCGCTGCCGAATACGGATACTGCAAAAAATCAGGACGCAGAAGCGGCATCTGTTCTGCGGTGCCCTCAGAGGTCTGCGCCCGCTGCATGGGCAGATAGTCCGTACCGCTGCAATAAGTGATCTTCCACGGATACTCGGAGACAGATGCGCATCCGGGATTCCCGCCGACGGCGAACAGTTCCCCCGCCTCCGTGCGGGCAAGGGCAGCCATCAAAACCCAATCGCCCATATGCCGCACCTCCTCCACCGTGGACTGCGCCGGTGGGATCGTCAGAGCTGTCGAGAGTTTACTGAAGTGCGATTGCAGCTTGCTGCCGCAGTAGGTCATCACAAGGCGGTTTTTCGGGCGCGTCATGGCAACATAGAGCAGGCGCATCTCCTCAGAAAGATCTTCCTTTCGAATGCGGTCAATGATCGCCTGCTGCCCCACCGTCGGGTAGAGCAAACTGCGTTCTGTCTCAAAAACCTTCGCCGCGATCCCCAGCACGGGATCGGTCAAAACCATCGCCTTGCTGTCTTCGTCATTAAACTGCTTTCCCATATCCGCAAGGAAGACCACCGGGAATTCCAAGCCCTTGGATTTATGAATGCTCATGAGCTGCACCGCATCCGAGGAGGGCTCTGCTTCGGTGCTGTAGCCCTTCTCACCCACCACCTCCAAGTAGCGCAGAAAAGCGGGCAAGCCGTGCCGCTGCGCTGTCTCGAAGCCATCGGCGATCGAGAAAAACGCATCCAAATTACTGATGCGCTGCGCACCACCCTCCATCGCACTGAAGATCTGACGCAGGAACAGCCGTTCGTCTATCGCGTCAAGCAGCTCCCGCAGTGTGCCACTCTGCGCAAAGTCACGCAGCTCTTTCAGTTGAAGTACAAAGTCCGCCATCTCCTCTGCGGCGCAAACCGTGTCATAGATGTCTCCGCTGCGGTTCTGCGCACGCAGCCTTGCCGCCAAATCGGCACAGACGCGGAAGATCGGTGAGAGAAGCACGGTCAGAAGCGGGATATCCTGATGCGGGTTATCCACGATCTGAAGGAGCGCAACCACCAGACGTATCTCCTCCGTTTGAAAGATATTATCGTTGCCGCAGACGCAGCGGATGCCATATCGCTGCAGCGCGCACATATATATTTCGGCTTTTCCGGTCAGCGAGCGCAGGAGAATGGTGATATCTCCCGCACGGATCGGGCGCACGCCGTCTCCGTCGGGCAGTGTATCACCATTGCGCAGCATACGGTCGATCCGTCGCGCAACGAATTCTGCTTCAACCTCCTCACGCCGCACCTTCGGTTGAGAAGGAACGCCCTCCGTGTCGATGCAGTGCAGCTCGACCGCAGGCTTTTCGCGCTGCGGTGTCTTTTCGGCCAAGGTGCGCAGCGCCTCATCATCGCCGTAGCGCAGACCGCCGACCCGCTCATTCATCGTCAGCCGGAACACGTCGTTTGCCGCCTGCAAAATAGCAGGCTCCGAACGGAAGTTAACCGAAAGTAAGATCTTTCTCGGCTCACCGTCGCACGCCTCGCGATAATCGGAAAACGCTTGGTACTTTTTCAAAAAAATCGTCGGATCGGCGCGACGGAAGCGGTAAATGGACTGCTTCACGTCACCGACATAAAAGAGGTTTTGCTCCTGCTTGGAGATCGCCCGGAAGATGCTGTCCTGCACGGCGTTGGTGTCCTGATATTCATCCACCATGATCTCCGTAAAACGCTCGGCGATCTCCCTTGCCGCAGCGGTGGGTGCGCCCGAAGGATCCGTCAACAGGCGCAAAGTATCATGCTCCAAATCGTTAAAGTCCAGCGCGTGCCGCCGCAGCTTCAGCGCACGGTACGCCTCGGCATAGCGTTCCGTCAGCTTCAACAGACCGAACAGCGCGTCTGCACTCGAGGCAAGGTCTTTCAGCGCCTCCTCAGAGGGCATCGCGAATCGCTGAAAGAGCTTCTTCACCGTATCCTTCGCGCGGTCGCGGAGCTTTTTTACGCGCTCCTTCAGCGACTCATCCTCACACTTCTTCACGGTCTTCAGACGCCCGAAGGTGCGTTCCGCCGTTCTTGCTTCCTCCCACGACTGCACGGCGCACAGACGGCGCAGCAGTGCAATGTCCTCGTTGAAGTTTGCCATATAGGGCGCGAGGCTTGCGTCCCGGGCGATCAGCGTCTGCGCCTGCGCAAGCAGTTCAATGCAGTTTTCCAACCCGCTGCGCAGCTCTTGCAGCAGATAAGCACCCCAGCAGGTCTCCCCCACATCCTTGCAGTCGGAAACCTCCAGTGCTTGGCGCAGCTCCTGCAGGCGCTTCTGCGGATCGGCGGCACATTGCAGATCGGCGTAGACCTTGCGGATCAGCTCCGGAAGCTGCGCGTCGGTCCTACCCGCACCGAGCATATCCAGCGCGGCAAGCGTCTGCGAGTCCTCTGTCTGATACGCCTCCTCCAGCATCTGCTGCATCGCCTGTTCCTGCAGCATCCGCGCTTCCGGATCGTCGCAGGTATGAAAATCCGCAGGCAGATCGAGTCGGTGGGCATGCTCCCGCAGCAGGTTGCCGCAGAAGGCGTGGACGGTGGAAATCTGCGCAAGATAGACCCGATTCATCTGTTTTTGCAGATGCCGATCGTTCGGATGTGCGGCAAGATGCACGCTCAGCTCCTTGACCAGCTTGCCTCGCAGCTCCGAAGCTGCCGCTTGCGTGAAGGTAATCAGCAGGAAATCATCCAAATTCGCCTGCTCCTCCGTCACGCGCTTGAACACGCGATCGATCAGCACCTTTGTCTTTCCCGAGCCGGCAGCGGCGGAGACAAGCAGCGCACCGCCGCGATTGTCAACCACAGCCTGCTGCTGCGGAGTCAGCTTGATATCAGCCATCGTTCTCCTCCAATCTCTGCCAAAACGTCTGTGCATCCTTCGGTCCGCACAGCCACCGTTTTTCGGGCAGCTCGCGGCAGACCGTCAGATATGGGCAATACTTACAAGCATTGTCCTTCGTGTCAAAATAATAGGGGTTCGGGTCGATCTCCCCGCTGTAAAGCGAGTCTCCGAGAGAGGCAACCTTTTTGAACACGAAACGCTCCAGCTTTGCAAGCTGTTCCTCCGATGCAAGATAGCCCTCGCGCTCGCCCACCTTGTTGATCGTGTAGGGCAGATAGCGCGGCTCATTTTCGCACGGCTCCATCGCCTGAAGCACCGGCGTGGCATTGAGCAGCAGACCGCTTCGCTTCTGCGCCTTGCGCCGCATATCCTCCGTCTTTGCCTCGTCAAGCTTATCCTTAATGGAAACACGTTCCACTCGTGCAGGGAAATACAGCACTCCCGCAGGCTTCAGCGGCGCGTGAAGCAGGCGTTCTCCCGTCTGCTCTATCGCAAAGAGATACAGCAGCATCTGTAAGCCCAAACCGTAAAACACATGGGAAAAATCAAAGCTTTTCTTTCCCGTCTTGTAGTCGATCACGCGCACATAGACGCGATCTCCGCTGCGCCAAATATCCGCGCGATCTACGAAGCCGTGCAGCTCCGCCTGCATCTTTTCCCCGACGATCCGCACCGCAGGCAGCGCCCCGTCGTCGGCAAAATGCAATTCAAACCACTGCGGTGCAAATTGCGACACGGAAAGCTCCCGGTACAGCTCCGTTACGACCATCCGCACCTCCGAAAAGCTGCGGTGAAACAGGTATTCCGTTCGCGCCGTCTGCAATACATCCGTCAAATGCGTTTGCGCGTACCACTCCATGCGATTCTCCGTGATGCTAAGCACTCTTGAAAGCGGAACGGCAGAGAAGCCTCCCTCCTGCATCACCTGCTTCGTCGTATGCTCCAACACATCGTGCACAAAGGTGCCGTAAAGCGTAGGGCTGAGCGTCGCGGGCTTCCGCTCCTCCGCGTGCAAGCCGTATTCCAAAAAGTACGCAAATCGGCAGCCCGCCAAGCGGTCGATCTTTGTGGAGGAGAGGTGCAGCGTTTTGCCGTAAAGACTGCGCACCGTCTCCTCCTGCAGCGCACCCGGGCGGTAAGCGCTCGCCTCCGAGAACCTCCGCGCACGCTTTGCAAGCAGAGGCGCCTCCTCTGCAAGGCGGTCGATGTGTTCCGGCACACGGCTGAGATAGGAGAGATACTCCCGTTCCGCGCGGCGGAGCAGTTCCGTATCCTCCGAGATGCACCGCGCATTGGGGAGCAGCTTACGCGCCCGCTTGTACAAATAAGCCTCCCGTTCTACGACCGCACCGAGATACAGCCGCATTCCCGGCGCGTTCAGCACGCTGTCCATGGCGGCAAGCTCCAACTCCAACCGATCCGCACCCGTCGGCGCAAGCTCAATGCCGAGGCGCAGAAGGTGCAGACGCTCGCCGTCGGTCAGAAGGCTCCGCTCCGTCTGTGCCGAGGGGAATGCTCCCTCATTCGCGCCGAGCAAGAATACATACGCTGTATCGCAGCGTCGCTGAGACATCAGACTGCCCACCGTTACGCAATCGAGCTTCGCAGGGATCGTGCCGATGGCGCATTGGGAAAGCGCGGTGCGGAAGATACGGTAAAACTCCTCCGGCGTGTGTACACTCTCGCCCAGCACGCCGTACATCTGCTCCATCACCGTAGTCAGGAGCCGATAGACCTGCGCGTACTCTTGCGCCCTCTGCAAGTCGCCGCTTTCTGCGCAGCACTTGGAAAAGTTCTCCGCCTGCTCCGCAAGGGTGATCTCCTCAATAAAATCGTTCAGTGCAAGCACCATTTCGCCTGCGTTTTTCGCCATTCTCAGATTTTCGCGCAGACGGCAGAGCGGCACAATCACCCGCTCCCGATCCTCGTTTAATTGCGCAAGCGCCGCCTCATCCATGCGCCCCTCAACGCCTGCGGGGTTCATCGTCCATTCGCCTTTCCAGCGCGTTCCCGAAAGCCCCCAAAGCAGCGCGTAGTTTTCCAAGCGGTCGCAGCGGTCGCGCAAGAGCGGCAAAAAGCCGGATTTTATGTACGCCAGCACCGCCTCCTGCTCCATCTCATTCGTCGCCGCCTCCAATGCGGACAGGAGCATCGCCGCGATCGGTTGGCGAAGGATATCGGTGTCGCCCGCGTAATAGGCAGGTACCTCCGCGCGGCGCAGCAGCGATTCTAAAATCGGGCGGTAGGTGGAAAAGTCAGCGCAGGCGATGGAAATATCCCGCCAGCGCACTCCCTCCGCCGCAAGGCGCAGGATCTCCCCCACCGCCGTGCGGCACTCCGCAACGCAATCCGCACCCTGAAGCAAAGCGATTTGATCCTGCTCCTGCGGATAGGGCATCTCCTCCCCTGCAAACAGCCTTGCCCGTAAAAAGGCAAGCGCGGTTTCCGCTTCGTCCTGCGGAAGCTCCTTGATTTCAACAGGAAGCTGCTGCTTCTGCGCAAGGGCGGTCAAAAGCCTTGCGGTTTTGCGTGCCGTCTCATATTGCTGCGCGCCGTGCTGCACCCCGTCGCATTGCAGATTCACGCTGATCTGTGCGCCGTTTTGCAGGAGCTGTGCTATGATCTCCCGCTCGATGCCGTTAAAATCGGTAAAGCCGTCAAAATAGATCGTCCGCGAAAAGCCGCTGCGTTCCAACGCATCCAGCAGACGCGTCAGCTTGGTCTGCGGATTCTGCCCCATATTGGCGCATACCGCGTCATAGCTTTCCATCAGCAGCGCAAGCTCCTCCGTTTTGACAGCAAGCGCGCCGCTTAATGACATTGATGCCTCCCGCAGACGCGTCGGCGTGACGCAGAAGGCACGGAACTCGTCAAACGTATCGAGCATCTGCAAAAGGGCTTCCGGCTTGTCTGCGCAGCTCGCGTAGACCTTTAACCGCGCGCGCACCTGACGGGCGGCAAGCGACATGGCAAGCACCCTGCCCGAAGGGTCCGTCTCTGTCTCGGCGCAGCCGCCGACCTCGGAGAAAACCCGCGCCGCGAGCCTTGAAAACCCAAGCACCTCGGCACACCGGCTGATGCTGTCCCCGCCGAAGGCGCAAAGCTGCCGCTCCATTGTATGGGAAAACTGCTCCGGTACGATCAGGAGCATCCCCGTCTCCCCCCGCGCCGCACGGGCAGTAATCTCCTCCAGCAACCGCTGTGTGTTTTTCTTTCTGTCCGTAGACAACCAAAGCTGTAGCATATCCTTCACCTCTTACACCCATCATATCACAACCCCTGTCCAAAAAATAGGACATCCGACAAATATTTTCGTTATTTTTCTCCCTGTAGGGCGGGGACATGTCCCCGCCAACCGCGAAGCGGCTGATGGTACGAATGAACGAACTTGCATGCAGGCGCGAAACAGCGTCAGACAGTCAAAATAACTACAGTTTTGTCATTGCGAGACCCCGAAGGGGTCGTGGCAATCTCGCAGAATCATTTAGCATCTTGTATGTATTCCGGCGAATACGAAACTTTTTCTATTAGATTGCCACGTCGCTTTGCTCCTCGCAATGACACATCGGGGGCTTTTTCGACACGCTGACAGCGTATCTCATAACAAAACGGATCGGCACACCCTCCGACCCGTTTTGTCAGCGCTTACTCAAAATCTGTGTAAAAAGTCAGTTCAGCCACGAAAAAAGCTCCTTTAACCATTCGAGGGTCTTAAAGCGGAACTCATATTTTTCCTCGCCGCCGGTGATGAAGTCTGTCTCCGTCTCGTCAAAGCCGCCGACTGCGGCGTATTCCTCTACCGCGTCGGTGGTTGCCGCCGTGCAAAGGGACGGAAAAACCACGCACCACCAGTTTTTCCCCGCTGCTGCGCCGATCCTGACACGCAGCGCGGGATATTTCCCGGCAGGGAGCGTAAAGGTCTCGTAATACCGCGTGTCAAAGTCCTCCGTCCCGAGGCTGACGCTTACAGGATAGCTACTCCCCTCCTCCGTCAGGACGCGCTGTGCGGAGGCTTCAATGGCGTCGAGATTCTGCCCGACCACTGCCCGCGCCTGTGCGGCGTCTGTGCAGTCCTTTGTCAGTGCCGTAACCTCCCGCAAAACTGCGTCGCGCACGCGGAGCTTCTGTGCTTGATCGGCTTCACTGTCGGAATTCGCAACCACATGCAGCCGCACCGTTTTTTTTGCCAAGCTCCGCTGCATAAAGAAGCTCTCTGCGGCAAACAATCCATACGCCGTCAGCATCACCAGCACGACCCATAAAACAAATCTAAATTTCATAGAATAACACCGTCCATATGTAAGAAGTACTCACATTATGGACGGTGTTATTGTATTTTATACTATTCTTCGAGAAAAACTCTGTAGGGTGGGGACATGTCCCCACCGGTGCAGGAACCACCAAATACAAACAAGCTTGTTCACCCGTACCGTCCGCCGCTTCGCGGTCGGCGGGGACATGTCCCCGACCTACAGTTGCGGATTCGGAACCGTTGTTCTTCTGTATTATATCGTCTTGGCGATGAATACCTGCGGATAGTTGTCCTTAAGCATCGTGCAGGCGACGGCGGCGTATTCGAACGAGTCAAAAATGCCGTAGACCGCGGAGCCGCTACCCGTCATCAGCGCGCCGTAGGCGCCGTAGGTCATGAGGATGGACTTGATATAGTTCAGCTCCAAATGCTCCCCAATCGTCACCTGCTCAAAGACATTGCACAGATTCTTCCCGATCTCCTCCAAATCGCTTCGCTGCAAAGCGGCGCGCATTGCAACCGTCTCCGGGCGCTTGGCAATCGTCACAGTGTCGAGCTTTGCGTAAAGCTCTGGCGTGGAGAGCGCGAGATCAGGCTTGCAGACGACAAAGATCATCTCCGGCGCATCGGGCAGCTTTGTCAGCCGTTCTCCCCTGCCCTCGCAGAGCGCCGTGCCGCCTAAGACGCAGAAGGGCACATCGGAGCCGACCTGCGCGCCTAGCTCGCAAAGCGCATAAACGGAGAGCGGATAACCTCTGTGCCGATTGAGCGCGCGTAAAACAGCCGCCGCGTCCGCACTGCCGCCGCCGAGTCCCGCTTCAGATGGAATGCGCTTTGTGATGCGAATCTCAACACCGTCCGGCTCACCGCCGAGGGCGTCAAAGAACACTCGCGCCGCCTTCCATGCCAAATTGCGTTCGTCCGTCGGGACGCCCTCCTTGTCGCAGGTCAGCTTCCACGGCTTCCCCGTGTCGAGGTCAATCTCGATATCGTCGCGCAAGGAGATCGCCTGCATCACGGAGGATATGTCGTGATATCCGTCCTCGCGTCGATTCAGCACATCCAGCGTCAAATTGACTTTTGCAAACGCGCCTTCGGTCAGGGTAATCATTTGATCTTTCTTCCCTCAAGATAGTAACGCTTCTCGCGGCTGTGACCCATCGAGAAGGTCTTGCGCGGGAGGATACCGTCGGCAATGACGCCGCGGAAGAGCTGGCTCTTTTCCATCGCGGGCAGGAGGAAACCGATGGCATTGTCCTGCTTAGCAAGGGAGATCAGCGCGTCATCGTCGTGGATATAGTCAATCTCGCCCTCATGCTCCTTGAGATAGCCGTCCAAGAAGCCCTGCAATACGCCGACCGCGAGTTGGCTCTTTGCCTTGTCGAGATATACCGTGCCGGATTCCTCGCCGATATACCACTTGACCGCAAAGCCTCCCTCAGCGCAGGCTTCCTTTTCCAGCGCGGCAAGGAGCTTTTTCGGGTCGCACTTCGTAATCACACGGTGGATCGGCTCGAAGACCTGCGCCTCGTCGTGAATATTCTCCAACTCAACAAGGGCGAAACGGGCAGGATGGTTCGAAAGGTCCTTACCGGGATTCTGCGCCTTCAGCTCCTCATAGCAGGACTTCGCCGTTGCGAGGGAGTGGTTTCCGTCACCGACGGCAAAGACCATCGGCACGCCCTTGAGCCCCTCATACTTCTTGCCGACATTGGCGGTGTAGTCCGTCAGGCGTGCGTTGAATTTCTCAACCTCGTCGCCTGCTACCAGCCAACCCGCAATATGGTTGCCGCCCTCCATCAGCTCGAAGTCATAGAGCTTTGTGAGTTCGTTCTTCTTCGCCGCAATCGGCTCGATCAGTACCTTGTCATGGTCATCGCACAGCATGAGGATATGCGGCAGTTCAATCGGCGCGTCGCGGCGCACACGCATACGGGGCGGAATACGCTCAACGACGGTGCGTTCCGTCGCGCGGATGGCAGAGGTCGAGCCGGTGGAATAGTCATAAGCGTCCAGATCGACCATGCCGACCAGTCCCTTGCGAACCGTGCCGTTCTCCAAGGTGCGCTCGACATAGACAAAAGCGTTTTTCAGCGTCTTGAAAACATCGTTTTTCAGATACTCCGCCATCGTCGCGTTGATGAGGGCGGTGTGCTCCGCCTCCTTCTCCGTGCCAAGCTCCGCCTCGGGGAGAATCAGGTTAATGGTTGAGGGCGCTCCCTCGGCATTCTTGCGCACCCGCTCCCAATAGGCGGGGTCGGAGGTGAACTGGTCGCAGGCGATGACCGCCCACTTTTCCATGGAATCTACCTGCGGGAAGAGAATGTCAGCCGGTAAAAACGCGTTCATAATTCTATCAGCCTTTCGTTCATTATTCGTTATTCTGCACGGCAAGCCGCACAGTCTCATAAAATAATTATAGCGCAAAATCCCGCATTTGGAAAGGGGGTTTTGCAAAATGAATACTTGTCGATTTTTACAAATTTCGGCAGGAATTTTGCGTATAGTGCCCAAAAAAGCCGTCCATACTATGAGCAGCACTTACAGTGTAACTCAAACAGGAGGGACGAAAATGGACACTTTTGCGCTGATTTTAAGCATTATCGGTGCGCTCAACTGGGGACTTGTCGGTATTTTCCGCTTCGATCTGGTTGCGTGGCTGTTCGGCGGTCAAACCGCGACGGTCAGCCGCATCATCTACACGCTGGTCGGTCTTGCAGGACTTTGGTGCATCTCGCTGCTCTTCCGCAGACACGCACTCACAAGCGCCGAAGACGCATGATACGAAAAACCGCAGTTTTCAAAAAGAAAGCTGCGGTTTTTCGTTATGTGCCGCGTCCGTAGGGCGGGGACATGTCCCCGCCGGTGCAGAAACTGCCAACTGCGTATAAGCCTGTTCATCTGTACCGTCTGCCGCTCATGTCCCCGCCTACAGTAGAAAAAAGTCAATACGGCAGCAGCGGTGCGGAGCCGTCATCCTCGGCGTCTTCGATGCTTTGGATGACGATCTCATAGCTGTAATCGTCGCTGACCTTCACCATGCGATGCTCCCCAATGCCCGCGCCGAGGATCGCTTTGCCGAGCGGGGACTCCATGCTGATAAAGCCCTTGTCCGGCTCAATGCGCACGGTTGAGACGACCTGCAAGACCATCGTCTCCTCGTCCTCGGGCAGATAGACCGTCACCTTATCATAGAGCTTGACCTTGCCCGTATCCGCCTCGTCCTCGTCGATGATCTGCGCGGTCTTGATCATGTTTTGCAGATAGCGCATACGGCTGTCATTGCGGCGCTGCGCCTGCTTTGCCGCCTTGTATTCGTAATTTTCGCTGAGGTCGCCGAACTCACGGGTGCGCTTGACCTCCTCCATGATCTTCGGGCGCTGGTTGAGCCTTCTGTCCTCCAGCTCCGCCTCCATCAATGCAATATCCTTTTTGGTCAGTTTGTCGTACATTTTGCCTTGCCTCTTTTAAAAATAATTCACTCGCCGTTACGGGCGGCAATGTTCAAAAATGAGAAGTGCGCCGTCGTCGGAAGCGGTCTTCGCCTCCTCCAAGCTGCGGATCGTCCATGAAAATTCCTGCACGCCCCAGAGCTTTTTGCACACGCGCAGAGAAAGCCGCTTGCGGTCAGCATATTTGTATGCCACAAAGTGCGGCACGGTCAGAAAGTTCAGAGAAAGCTCCGTCAGAAGCAGCGCCAGCGGCAGAACCAGTCCGTTTCTGTCGCGCAGGAAGTTACAGGAAAGCTGCCCGCGCACGACCTCCGGCGCGTGCCGTTTCAGCCACAGCAGAACGCGAGGGTCAAAGGACTCTATGCAAAATTGCAGCGTCGGATATTCCTTGAGCATCGCGCAGACCGTTTCACACAGCTTGGCATGGTTCCCGTTCACGGGCTTCAGCTCGATCACAAGCGGCGTCTTTCCCGCAAAAACAGGAAGGACTTCCTCCAAATAGGGGATCTTTTGCGCCGTCCCCTCCAAACGCAGCTCGTCCAACTCCGCAGCGGTGCAGTCTGCAATGTTTCGTTCTGCCCCTGCCGTGCGCTTCAGGCTCTCGTCGTGCATAACAACAAGGCGCCCGTCCTTGCTCAGATGTACATCCAGCTCCGCGCCGTAGCCGTTTTCCGCAGCCAAGCGGAACGCTTGCAGCGAGTTCTCCGGCACACCGTCGCCATGCAGTCCTCGGTGGGCATATTGATACGCCGCAAGTCCGAAAAAGCCCGCTTTTTTCCGTTTTCCGCGCAGGCTCAGCACCCAAAGCGCCGTCAGCAGCGCGATTGCAAGGATAACGATCAAAACAGTCTTCATGTTCAATCCTCAACGACCAGCGCTTCCAAGCCAAGCTTTGCCGTCGGCTTGTTGTCGCCGTGCATGACAAGCAGCATCGTCACGAATGCCAGTGCGACGAACACCGCCGCATAGGGGAACAGGGCAGTCAATCCGAGCTTGTCCATCAGGTAGCCGGAAAGCAGCGGCGTGACGGTCTGTGCCGCCATACTCGCGGTATAATAGATGCCGGTGTATTTGCCGACGCTTCCTCCCTTGCACATCTCCACGACCATCGGGAAGGAGTTGACATTGATCGTCGCCCAGCCGATGCCGGCGAGGGCAAACATCGCGTTCATCAGGACGGTCGGACTGCTCTCGCGCAGGAAGCAGGCAACGGTGAACGAAGTCGTCAGCATCACGATGCCCGCAAGGATCGTCTTCTTTCTGCCGAGCTTAGACGAGAGCATACCGATCGGCAAATAAGAAATGATCGCCGCCGCCTGGGCAATGATGAGCGTCAAATTATAGTCCTTGTTAAGAACACTGCTCGCATAGACGGAGTATTTCGAGGTCACGGCATTATAACCCATAAACCAAAGCACGATGGATGCCAGCAGAAAGCACATGGAGCGGCGTTCTCCCTTGCCGAGCTTGCCGCCGTTCTCCTCCTGATCATCCTCCGCAATACCGTAGCGTCTGCTCTCCTCCCGCATCTGCTTGACGAGCTTCGGCTCGCGCACCTGCCACAGAAACAGCGCCAAAGCCGTCAGCATCACAAGCGCGATCACAAAATAGTACGGCGTAAAGGACATCATGGAATTCTTCACCGAGCCGGTAGCAAACACCATGCCCAGCCCGAGAATCAGGATGCCGCCCGCACTGCCCATCAGATTGATCACAGCATTTGCCTTCGAACGCAGCGGCTTGATCGTCACATCCGGCATTAGCGCAACGGCTGGAGAGCGGAAGGTCGCCATGGAAAGCAGCACCATCAGCAGCAGCGCGATAAACACGATCAGCGCCGTCGGATCTGCAGCGGTCTGATTCCACGCATACGCCTGCCGCGCGGGAACCACATAGTCCGCATAATGGGGATTCGTAAACGCCTTGCCGTCGTTATGCTTATTAATGTCTGTGCGTTCCGCCTCGGTGAAGCGGTCTGCCAGCGCATAGGGTGTTCCGTCCGCCGTCTCGATCATCCCGTCCGTCACAACGAGCTGCGAGGGAATCGTGACGAATTCCTCCTCGGTAAAGAGCGCCGAAAGACGATATACCGTGCCGTCGGGCGTTTGAAGCTCTGCCTCAGACTCCTGCGCATAGATGACCTGCATCGCCGCAGGATCGTCGATCTGCGAAACGGTGGAGAGGCTTTTGAGCTGTGCGCCGTCGGCAAAGGACAGACCGACAAAGATCACAGCCGCTGCGATCGTGCCGATCAGAATAAACGGTGTGCGCTTGCCGCGCTTGCTCTGGCAGCGGTCGGAGATCGCGCCGAACAGCGGCAGCAAAAACAGCGCCAAAACATTATCCAGTGCCATGACCGCGCCGGAGGCGGTCTGCGACAAGCCGAATTTGTTCGTCAAAATCAGCGGGATCGTGTTGTCATACGCCTGCCAAAAGGCGCAGATCAGGAAAAAGGCAAAGCCGACAAAGATCGTGCGCTTATAGTCCAGCTTCATATATGATCTCTCCTTTTTCAGCCCGCGCTCCTCTGCGGGCCGCTTTATCTCTCATTATAGCGGAAGTATTTGTCAAATGCAAGCATCCCCCGCACGCAGGGCAAAGACTCTCTCTTGCGTCTCTGCCGGAGCAGGCTGCCCTTCCCGGAACAAGCCGTAAAGTGCGGAAGCGCGACGCTCCAACTCGCCATACTGCGCCTCCGACGCGTTCTCGCCCGCGTTGATGACCGCAATGCTACCATTCTTTCTCGCCTCGCGCACGACTGCCGAACCGTTTGCGTTCAGCGCAAGCACACGGACATAGGGCGCAGATCGCTTCAGCATTTCCTCGGAAATGCCGAGAAACGCGCACAGGAGCATCCTCTTGAGTCTTGAGTGCGTATAGCGTTTGGACTTTGCAGCCTCTAAAATGTCTTCGAGCGTCGCTTCCGCGTGGCAGGCGTGCATCACCTTGCGCCAAAGCCCCTCCGATCCGTAGGGCAGCGCTTCAAATTCCGATTCCGACATTGCCCGCAGCCGTGCAAGCCACGCCCGTTCCCCTGCCCGCAGGGTATAACGCGGCGCAGCTTCAAAAACCTCCAGCGCCTTCTCCGGCACAAAGCCGCGCCAGTCTTCCATCGTCCGCAGCACGCTTGCAGAGGGATTCTCCGCTTGCAGGCTTTCGTGATAGCTTCCCTCGCGGCGCAGGGTCATCGGCTCGATCGGGCTTTGCAGCGTCAGAAGCGCCTTGCAGTATTCGACCGCGAGAATGTCGTTCGGACTCTCCAAAACACTGCCGTTTCCCCCAAGCGTCTCCACGGCGTTCTGCCTCGCCCGGGGAAAGGAAACACCGCTTGCAAGTTCGCTGCGCAGCGCCGCGTGAAACGGCTCAGTCAGCAGCAGTCCTGCAGTTGACATAATATTCTCAATCTCTCCGCTCTCGCTGCCGAAGCACAGACCGTCGATGCAGCCGAGGCGCGTCAATACCTCCACGCTGCCCCGTGCAAACCGCTCCGCCGAGGAGATCGCATAGGTCAGCGGCAGCTCCAGCACAAGATCCGCTCCGCACAGCACCGCCGCCTTTGCGCGGGTATATTTGTCCAGCAGCGCAGGCTCGCCTCTTTGGACATAGTTCCCGCTCATCAGGCAGACCTTCACGCCGTTGATCGCAGCGAGCTGCTTCGCATGACCGTTATGAAAGGGGTTGTATTCGCAGATAATGCCGACTGTTTTCATAAAAAATCCCTCAATTTCCAAAAAAGCACTTGCCACACGGAGAAATCTATTATAGAATAACAGGGTATGTGTTAATACTATCACGAAAAGCCAAAAAATGAAACAAGAAAAAATACAGGAGTTGACGCAACTATGAACATTCTCGTTATCAACGCAGGCAGCTCGTCTCTGAAGTACCAGCTCATGAACCCCGAAACGGGTGAGGTCTTTGCAAAGGGTCTTTGCGAGCGCATCTACATTGACGGCAGACTGACCCACAAGGTACCCGCGAAGGACATCAAGGTCGAGCGCGACATTCCGATGCCCACCCATTCCGAAGCGATCGAGGCGGTTCTTTCCATCCTCGTCGATCCCGAATACGGCGTGCTCAAGTCCATTGACGAGATCGACGCGGTCGGTCATCGCGTCCTGCACGGCGGCGACAAATTTGTCGAGTCCTGCATCATCGACGAAGCCTGCAAGCAGGCGATCCGCGACTGCATCCCCCTCGGTCCGCTCCACAACCCCGCCAACCTCATGGGCATTGAGGCGTGCGAAAAGGTCATGCCCGGTAAGCCGCAGGTCGCCGTGTTCGACACCGCGTTCCACATGACCATGCCCCCGAAGGCATACCGCTATGCCATTCCCACGGAGTATTATGAGAAGGATCATCTGCGCCGCTACGGTTTCCACGGCACCTCCCACCGCTTTGTCTCCAAGCGCGCCATTGAGCTGATGGGCAAGCCCGCAAGCGAGCTGAAGATCATCGTCTGCCACCTCGGCAACGGCTCCTCCCTCTCCGCCGTTGCAGACGGCAAGTGCCAGGATACCTCCATGGGTCTGTCTCCGCTGGCAGGTGTCCCCATGGGTACGCGTTCGGGTGACATCGACACCTGCGTCGCGCAGTATATCATGAACAACTACAACATGACCGCCGACGAGTGCCTGACCATGCTCAACAAGAAGTCCGGCGTTTTAGCGCTGTCGAACGGCGTGTCCTCCGACTTCCGCGACCTCGAAGCCGGCGCGAAGAGCGGCAACGAAGCCTGTCAGCTCGCGCTGGATAAGTTCTGCTATGAGGTTCGCAAGTATATCGGCGCTTACGCCGCTGCCCTCGGCGGACTGGACTGCCTCGTCTTCACCGCAGGCGTGGGTGAGAACGGCTCCACCAACCGCGCCGCGATCTGCGAGGGTCTGGAATTCCTCGGCGTCAAGCTCGACCCTGAAAAGAACAAGGTGCGCGGCGAGGAGGCTCTGATCTCCGCTGACGATTCCCGCGTCAAGGTCTGGGTCATCCCCACCAACGAAGAGCTGATGATCGCCCAGGACACCGCCGCACTCTGCAAATAATCATCACATTTGGCTGCTGCCTCCGCAGCAGCCAATTTCAATTTGGAGGATAGAAAATGACAGTTTCCGAACGTTTACTCAAATACGTTTCCTTTGACACCCAATCCGATGAAAGCTCCGAGACCTGTCCCTCGACTGAGAAGCAGCGCGCTTTGGGCGCGGCATTGGTCGAGGAGATGCAGACGATGGGCATTCGGGACGCACACATGGACGAAGACGGCTATGTTTACGGCTCCGTCGAAGGTGCAAAGAATGCGCCCGTCATCGGTTTGATCGCCCATATGGACACCTCTCCCGACTGCTCCGGCAAGGATATCAAGCCGCGTATTGTCGAATACCGCGGCGGGGATATTGTACTGAATGAAGAAAAAGATGTCGTCATGCGCGCATCGGACTTCCCACGGTTGAAAAACAGCGTTGGCAAGCACCTGATCGTCACGGACGGCACGACCCTCCTCGGCGCGGATGATAAAGCCGGCATTGCCGTGATCCTGACCGCCGTGGAGGAGCTGATGCAGGAGGACACGCCGCACGCTGGTATCCGCATCGGTTTCACACCGGACGAGGAGATCGGCAGAGGCGCAGACCGTTTCAATGTCAAGGCATTCGGTGCAGACTATGCCTATACCGTAGACGGCGGCACCTTGGGCGAGCTGGAATATGAGAATTTCAACGCCGCCTCCGCCGTCGTGACCGTACACGGGCGCAACGTCCATCCCGGCTACGCCAAGAATATCATGGTCAACTCCCAACACATTGCAATGGAATTCCATGCCATGCTTCCGACCGCAGAACGCCCGGAGCATACCGAAAAATACGAGGGCTTCTGCCACCTGTGCGAAATGCGCGGAGAGGTCGAGGAGAGCCGCTTGGAGTATATCATCCGCGACCATGATATGAAAAAATTCGAGCGCAAAAAGGCGCAGTTTGCCGAAATCGCCGCTTTCTTAAACGCCAAATACGGTGAAAAGACCGTGGAAGTTGAAATGCGCGACAGCTACTATAATATGCGCGAAAAGATCGAGCCGGTCATGCACATCGTGGACGCGGCGAAGCAAGCCATGCTGGACGCAGGCGTCACGCCGAGCATCGTCCCCGTCCGCGGCGGCACCGACGGCGCAAGATTGTCCTATGAAGGGCTTCCCTGCCCGAACCTGTTCACCGGCGGTGAAAACTACCACGGCAGATTCGAATATGT
>JAEDOK010000131.1 GCA_016302005.1 Oscillospiraceae bacterium
ACGAAGGAGCGCTACGGATGCGGCGTGCCCCTTGCGGGTATTGCGGGTGCAATCTCGTGCAGGCATTGCAAAGTGCGTACAAAGCTACAGCCGGAGATTGCCACGACCAGTGTGCGCACTGGTCTCGCAATGACAAATTAGGGTAGCCTCCCCGTGTCATTACGAGGAGCGAAGCGACGCGGCAATTTTGGGAGGAAATCATGCGATTGGATAAATTTTTGAAGGTGTCCCGCCTGATCAAGCGGCGCACCGTGGCAAATGAGGCGTGCGACAATGCCCGGGTGACCGTGAACGACCGCCCGGCTAAGGCATCCTATGAGGTCAAGGTCGGGGATATTATCCGCATTGCCTTCGGCGCGCGTACCGTCGCGGTCGAGGTTTTAGCGGTCGCCGAGGCGGTGCGCAAGGACGACGCCTCCGCGATGTACCGCGAATTGCCCGAATCATAACAACGCCGCCCCTCCGTTGCAAGCGGAGAGGCGGCGCTTTTCGTCAGTCGAAGTCATCCGGCGGCAGCTCGGCGTCTTCGATCTCATAGGTCGGTTCCACCGGTGTGGGCAGCCCGATGGTCGGCTCGGTCGGTTCGAGGATCACCACGCCGATGGTGTTGTCGGTGAGTGCATGGGGTCTCCCGCTGCTCTCCTCCGCGCTCTCGGCTTCGGCGGGGTCAGTCGACGCTGCCTCGGTGTCCGGCGGGGTCTGCTCGGTCGCGAGCGCCGACGGCTCGGCAGCGGGCGCGGTGGTCTCCGTTGCCCGGACTGCGGCGTTTTCCGTTGTCCCGTCTGCGCTTTTGGCTCCGTCCCTGCAGGCGCACAGCAGCAGGAGCAGGGCAAGCGCTGTTAAGATCAGTGCCGTTTTTTTCATGGAGATCACTCCTTTCCTTTTCTCCGCGGTGCTTGCGAGCTACGGCACGAGCGGATAGATCTCCTCATAGGCATCTGCGCCCGCGATCGAGCCGATGGGAGAGATCAGCATCAGTGCGCCGTCTTCTCTGAGGTACATCCGCATATCCGGATGGATATATTCCTCCGTCGCGTAGGCAACGCGCTGCCTGGTCGTGAAGTCGTCGTATTTCATATCCTCCGGCATGTTTTGATATTTTTCATCAAAGACCTCCACGCAGCGCACCATGGCGAGGCTGACGAAGGTTTCTTCATCGAAGCCTGTGCAGGCGAGCAGCTCGGCGTTTGTGACCTCACAGCCGGTCACGCGGTCAAAGTTATAAACCGTGTAGTAGACGCTGCCGCCGTAATATTCGCAATAGACGATCAGCGCTAAGGTATCGCCGCACCAAACGGTTTCATAGTCGATGCGGTAGCAGTAAGTGCTCATGCCCTCAGCCGCCAGAGCGAGCATTTCCTGAACGAGCGGCTCAAACTCTTCCGTGATGCTTGCATTGATGCGGAGGGCATCCGGCGTTTGGCAGTTGAGCTGGGGCACACGATAGCTGTAATACTCGTCGTCGTATGCCGTGCCTGTCTCGTCGTAAAGCAGCACAATGGCGTCCTCCCTGTCGGGGATCTGAATCCCGGTGGGCGCGAAGTTTTCGGGTACTGGCTCACTGGTTAGCTCGATGGCAGGAGCGGCGGCCGGTTCGGAGGTTGGTTCGGGTTCCGGTTTCGCAATGCTCTGCATTGCGGCGTCGGTTTGCTGTTCCTGAAGCGCTTCCTTTTGCGAAAACACATTGTCCAAACGCTCCCGAAGCATGGCGCAGCCGCTCAGCGTTGTGAGCAAAGCAAGGCAGACAACAAACAGAATCATTCTTTTCATGGTGATCGCTCCTTTCATATGGGATCCTACGGAGATTTGACGAACGCCTCGGAAAAAAGTTCCGAGGCGTTCCGTTTTATTTTGCCGATTTTGCCGCAAGGCGCTCGTCCTTGGTCTTGAAAAAGCGCTCAAGGAAGGGCACGAATACGACGCAAACGAAGGCAGCGGTGAAGCCGCCGTTATACAGGCAGAAGCCGCCGTGCAGCAGGGGAACGCTCGTGACCAGACAGAAGTGGAGCATACCCGCCAGAATGCCGAAGTACCAGCCGTATTTGCCGGAGATCGGGGACAGTCCGCCGGCGAAGCAAAGCCCGATGACGATGGGCTGCGCATTGATCGCCTGTGCGTACGCGCCGTCCGCGCCGACGAAAAGCTGCTCGAACAGGAGCGAAGCGCCGAAGTAGCCGACCATGATGGGCCAGATGTTGCGCGGATGGGAGCCGGAGCAGCACGTCGCCAGCATACAGAAGATGCAGCCGAAGGTGACACCGTTGAAGGTCGCGCCGACGAGGTTGTAATACAGCACGATGAACAGCCCGAACACGCCCACATTCATCAGCGTCGCCGCCGTGCCGTATTTTTGCGAGTAATCGACACCGTGACCGCTGTCCTTCATCAGGCTCCAATAGTCCTTCGGTGTGCAGCCCATGAGCAGGGCAAAGACGATGCACAGCCCGAAGACGATGAAGCAGAAGACATTGCAAACGCTCCATGAGGCGACCTTCAAATCAGTCAGCACCTTGAGGTCGGACAGATTGCCGCCCAAGACCGTATACAGCACGGCGCGCAGGAAAAACGCGGTCATGCCGATGGGGACTGCGGCGGAGTAGAGGTCGTAGCCCTTGTGTACATTCGGGGAGTTTGCCAGCCCTGCGGGCAGGAAGAAGCCGATGATCAGTCCGACGCCGAGGGCGAGCAAAAGTCCCGTCCACGAGAAGCCCGTGACCTCTGCATTCGGATAGCGCAGGAGCAGGTCGGAGATCAGCGGCGCAAGTCCGGAGGTGAAGATCATCGCGTTGACATTTGCGCCGAGGCTTTCGCGCTTGACGAGGCAGTACAGCGCCACGCCGAGGAAGCCGAACCAGATGTTCAGCACATTGATGCCCCAGAAGGCGAAGCCCGCGGTGAGCAAAAACGCGATGACCGAGGCGGCGTTGGGCTTTGCCTTCGGGAGGAAGAACAGGGCGGTACAGATCAGGCAGACAAGACTTGCGTTCAGGAACGCCCCGGCGTAGCCGCCGTAGTCAAAATAGTTGGTTGCGACCTTGGCCGGCTGCGACAGAATGCGCCACAGACCGTCAAACATCTCCTTGCGATCGGGCAGGATGACCGCGCCGATCAGGAATGCCAGTGTAAAAAACGCGAACAGCAGCCGCAGAAAGCCGCCCGGCGAGAGAGACTTGAGCTTTTTCATAGGTCGTTATGCGCGCTCTGCCGCCTCAATGACATGCTTCATGAGGACGGAGGTCGTGACGCTGCCCACGCCGCCGGGGACGGGGGTGATCGCCGCGACGATCGGCTCGACCTCGGAATAGACCGCGTCGCCCGCGATCGCGCCGAGACCGCCCTTGGCGTTGGGCTTGTTGGCGTCCCAGTTGATCGAGACATCAATGACGATCTGTCCCTCGCGGACATAGTCCTTGGTCAGCGAGTTCAGCACGCCGGCTGCCGAGACGATAATATCCGCATTGCGGCAGATCTCGGCGGTGTTGACGGTCTTGGTGTGGCAGACGGTGACGGTGGCATTCTTGCCCATGAGCATCATCGCGGCGGGCTTGCCGACGACGAGGCTTCTGCCGATCACGACGGCGTTCTTGCCCTTGCAGTCAATGCCGTAGTAGTCGAGGATCTCCATGCAGGCGGCGGGGGTGCAGGGGGCGAAGCCGAGGTCGCTTCTGCCTTCAAAGACACCCGCGTTGCTCAGGTCGGTCATGCAATCCACGTCTTTCTTCGGGTCGAGGCGGTTGCAGATCTCGTCGGTGTCTGCCTTGAGGTGCTTGGGAAGCGGGCGGAACATCAAAACGCCGTGGATGGCGTCGTTGGCGTTCAGCTCGTCGATGGCGGCGAGCACCTGCTCCTTGGTCGCATCCTCGGGGAGGACGAATTTCTGCACCTCGATGCCGATCAGCTCCGCACGCTTGGTCGCGCCGCGCTCATAGGAGAGGTCGGAGGGGTTTTCGCCGATGCGCAGGATGCCGAGGGTCGGGGTGATGCCCTTTTCCTTGAGGGCATTGGCGCGTTCGGTCAGCTTTGCGTTTAAAGCGTCGGTCACTTCTTTGCCGAGTAATTGCTTTGCCATAATTTATTTTCTCCTTGTTGATGATTTTCTTTGGGACTAAGAGCTAAGAACTAAGGGTGAATGACTGTGGTGTGCTTCGCACGGATTCTAATTGTGTATCGTGTTTCTTATCAT
>JAEDOK010000013.1 GCA_016302005.1 Oscillospiraceae bacterium
CATAACCGGAATAGGTATGCACAACATACCATTTTGCTGCTTCTGCCATACCGATTTAGAAAAGATTCTTGAGCAGACCGATACCCAAACCCGCGACATAATCGAACAGACAGACGATAATGCCGACGATAAGGACAGCGGCGAGGACGACAAGGGTATTATTCACGAGCTGCTTACCGGAGGGCCAAACGACCTTCTTCAGCTCGCTCTTCATCTCGCGAAACCACTTGGCGAACTTTTTGCCGGTACGGACGAAGAAATTCGGCTTTTTGTTAGCTTCTGCCATTTTGTTTCATCCTTTCGCTTACTTCGTTTCGGTATGAACGGTATGCTTTCTGCAGAACCTGCAATACTTCTTCATTTCCAGGCGGTCGGGGTCATTCTTCTTGTTCTTCATGGTGTTGTAGTTTCTCTGCTTGCATTCGTTGCATCTGAGCGTGATCTTAACTCGCATTGTTCGGCACCTCCTTAAACTTTGCCTCCCTGTGTCCCCACGGCTATCAAAAATTTAGCAAAGCGCCGAAACTACATGGCGCTTCCGTGGGTGAAAATGGGCGCACAAAAAAAGCCCCCAAATTCGCAGGTATGGTTATATTATCATAAGAAATCAAGCAGGTCAAGCATTTTTCTTGCTTTTTTTCAAGAAATTTGGCATGATATCCCAACTCTCTCCTGCTGCGATGTCGCTTTTTACCATCTGCATACGGAACAGCGCCTTGATAAACGAAACAGCCCATATAGAGCAGGAACTTCTCCCGCCCTATATGGGGTTTCACAGTAAGGGCGCAAAGCTAAGCCATCGCTCTGCGTCCGCTTAACGATTGATATGCGCCCAAGTACTGCTCTTATATTTTCCTGTTTCCACTATTTACAGTGCCTATCACAGGTCCCGCAGTAACCGTTGCAGCCGCCGTGTTTTTTCCTGCGGAAGGCCCAAATCAGCGAACCGATCAGCCACAGCCCGAGCAGGGCGAGCAGGATGATTTCCAGCCAGCCCATCTCAGAACACCACGCTTGCCAGCAGATAGACCAGCGCCGCAAAGATCCACGCAACGACACACTGAAAAACCGCCACCAGCGCACCGCGCCATTTTCCGCCAAGCTCACGCCCGATCGCCGCGATCGCCGCCACGCAGGGCGTATAGAGCAGCGTGAAGGTCAAAAAGCTGACGGCGGACGCGGTCGTGAACAATCCCGAAAGTCCCACACTCAGGTTCTCCATGCCCGTTCCCGTCAAGATGCCGAGGGTGCTGACGACTGCCTCCTTCGCCGTAAAGCCCGTGACAAGGGCAGTGGTGATACGCCAGTCGCCGAAGCCAAGCGGCGCGAAAATCGGCGTTAAGAGCTTGCCGATCGAGGCAAGCAAACTGTCCGAGCTGTCCGTTACAAAGTTGAGATGTGTATCGAAGGACTCCAGGAACCAAATGATCAATGTCGCGACAAAAATGATCGTAAATGCCCGCTGCAGGAAATCCTTTGCCTTGTCCCACAGCAGCATCATGACGCTCTTTACGGACGGCATGCGGTAGTTCGGCAGCTCCATGACAAAGGGGACGGGCTTGCCTCGGAACGCGGTCTTTTTCATCAAAAACGCGATCAGCACGCCGATCAGCATCCCGCCGAAATAGAGCAGTCCCATCACGAGCGCCGCATAGTTCGGGAAGAATGCCGCCGCGAACACCGCGTAGATCGGGATCTTTGCGGAACAGCTCATAAACGGCGTGAGCAAAATCGTCATTCTGCGGTCGCGCGAGGACGGCAGCGTGCGCGTCGCCATGACCGCCGGGACGGTGCAGCCGAAACCGATCAGCATCGGCACAAAGCTGCGTCCCGAAAGCCCGATCTTACGCAATAGCTTATCCATCACGAACGCCACGCGCGCCATATAGCCCGTATCCTCCAAAATGGAGAGGAAGAAGAACATGACCACGATAATCGGCAAAAAGCTCACGACCGAGCCTACGCCCGCAAACACGCCGTCAATAATCAGACTATGTACCACCGGATTCAGCCCATAGGAGGACAAGGCAGAATCCACAACAGCGCCTAATTTATCAATGCCAAGCGCCAAAAGATCCTGCAAAAACGCACCAACCACATCAAAGGTCAGCCAAAAGACCGTCAGCATGATGCCGATAAAGATCGGTATCGCGGCGTATTTGTTCGTCAGCACCTTGTCAATGCGCACAGAGCGGATGTGTTCCTTGCTCTCGCGGCATTTCACGACTGTTTTCGCGCACAAGCGCTCGATATAATCATAGCGCATTGAGGCGATGGCGGCGTTGCGATCCAGTCCACCCTCGTTCTCCATCTCGACGATGCTGTGCTCCAAAAGCTCCAGCTCGTTTTGGTTGATGGAAAGGCGATCTATAATATCCTTATCGCCCTCGATCATCTTTGTCGCGGCAAAGCGGCGCGCCATGCCCGCATTTCGAGCGTGGTCTTCAATTTGGTGGGAGACGGCATGGATGCAGCGGTGGACAGGCCCGTCATCGCAGAAATCCACCCGCTTCGGGCTGCGCTTTTCCTTAGCCGTCCGCACGGCGCACTCAATCAGCTCGTCAATGCCCTCATTCTTCGCAGCCGAGATCGGCACAACAGGAATGCCGAGTTCCTCGGACATCTTGACAACATTGATCGTGCCGCCGTTGTTGCGCACCTCATCCATCATGTTGAGCGCCAGCACCATCGGAATGCCCATTTCCAACAATTGAAGTGTCAGATAGAGGTTGCGCTCAATGTTCGTCGCATCGACGATATTGATGATGCCGTCGGGATGCTCATTCAGAATAAAGTCCCTTGTGACGATCTCCTCGCCCGTGTACGGGCGCATGGAATAAATACCTGGCAAATCCGTCACATTGCAGCCCTTCGCGCCGCGCATCTGTCCCGTCTTGCTGTCCACAGTCACGCCGGGGAAATTTCCGACATGCTGATTGGCACCCGTGAGCTGGTTAAACAAGGTGGTCTTGCCGCAATTCTGATTTCCGACCAATGCGAACATCATTTTCCGCTCACCTCCGGCATAACCTCGATCTTCGCGGCGTCCTCCAATCGAATGGTCAGCTCATAGCCTCGCAGACGGATCTCCATCGGGTCGCCCATCGGCGCGATCTTCATCACGGTAACCTTGGTATTCGGAATCAGCCCCATATCCAGCAGGCGGCAGCGCAGATCTCCTTCCCCGCCGACAGCGGTGATCAATCCACTCTTGCCGACCGCAAGCTCCTTTAACGTCATTGCTCTCCCTCCCAAGTTAGTAGTGATTAACTTATTTAGCAGAGACAGAATAGCACGCTTGAAAAAGCCTGTCAAGCCCCAAAGAGAAAAAACTTGTAATTCCTGCCGACTATGCTTATAATAGAAAAAAAGGAGGCTGTGTCATGAAATTCAATGTGCGTCTGCTATGCCGCACGGCGCTGCTTCTGGCGCTGTGTATTGCAAGTCAGTTTTTGAAAAATGTCTCGCCCTACATCACCGGTTCCGTCGTGAACGCGGTGCTGATTCTCGCCACGCTCTCCTGCGGTTTTCTCAGCGGCGCAGCCATTTCGTTGATCGCGCCGCTGACAGCATGGTGGATCACGGGCAGTCCGCTGATCAGCGCGATCCCGCTTTTGCTGCCTTGCATCATGCTCGGCAATCTCGTGCTTGTCACCTTTGTTTGGCTCTTTGTCAGCAAGCTTGGGCAGCGCGCCGGAAAGGCGGAGCGGCTGGAGATCTCCGATGAACGTTTCCGCCTTGTGCTGACGGTCGCAGCCGTGACAAGCGCGTTATGGGCAAGCTTATGCATTGCCTTTCTCTCCACGCTGGCAGACCTGTTTCAGGTGGAGAGCGCCGCTTCCCTGCTCATTACGGTTCTCATCTCTATCGCGGGCACCTTCTTGCTCTTTGCCTGCCTGTGGCTGCTGATCTCGCGGTTCCCCTCCGTCTGGTCGCCGATCGCGGGCATGGTCTTCGGCGCGGTGTTTAAGACCGTTGTCATGTGGCTGACCATTGTAAAGGGCGTGCTGCCCGCCTACGGCCCGACAAGCGGTCTGCCGGAAAAGGTACTCGCCTCCGCCCCTGCCGCCTATTCCGTCACGCAGCTTTTGACGGCGCTGCTCGGCTCCGCGCTCGCATTTTTGATCTGGCTGCCGTTGCAGAAATTTTTGGAAAAGAAGAAGGGGTAAGCCGATGAGAGTTCTTGCCATTGATTACGGCGATGCCCGCACGGGTGTTGCCGTCTCCGACGCGCTGGGCATGATCGTCGGGCAGACCACCGTGATCCACAGCCGCAATCCGCAAAAAACCGCGCAGGCGCTTGCGCGTCTCGTAAAGGAATGCGGCGCAGAGCGTATTGTCATGGGCTTTCCCCGCAATATGGACGGGAGCGAAGGCCCACGCGCCGCGTTGTATCGGGAGTTTGCCGCGCTTGTGGAGCGGGAATGTCAGATGCCCGTCGTATTATGGGACGAGCGCCGCACGACCGTAGAGGCGCACAACATTCTCTCTGACTGCAACTACCACGGAAAAAAACGCAAAAACACGGTAGATGCCGTCGCCGCCTCTCTCATTTTGGAGAGCTATTTGTCCTTTTTATCCCGCGCGTGACGCCCAAAGATTTCATTGAAACCGACCAAGAGCAAAAAGCCGCCGAACAGCTTGCGCAGCAATGATGCGTCGATCACCGTCGCCAGAAATGCCGTCCCCGCAGCGGTGAGGCAGCCGGTGATCGCCGCAGGGATCACGACGCGCCAGCGGATCAGGCGGTTTTTTATATGAAAGATCAGGGCACAAGCAGCCGTGGGCAGAAAATAAAGCAAATTGATCCCCTGCGCCATACGCTGCTCCATATCCATTACGGCGGTCATCCAGACCATCAGGAGTGTGCCGCCGCCGATGCCGAGACCGGAAAACACGCCGCAGACCAGACCCGCGACGCCTGCAAGCAGTGCGCTCATTGCAGCAAGAGGCGCACGCCGCCCCAAAGGATGAACGCGCCCAAAACACGGTGCAGCCACTTGGTCGGCAGACGCTTGAGCACCAGCCCCGCGATCACACCGCCCAGTGCGCCGCCGATCAGATGCGGCAGGGATTCCAATGCAAAGCTGCCGCTGCGCAGCGCATAAACCCCCGCAGAGACGAGTGACAGCGGCAGAATAATGCATACGCAGGAGGCAAAGCTCTCATGTCCCTTTACCTTCGTCAGGCGGGACAGCAGCGGCAGCAGCACCATGCCCCCGCCCGCGCCGAACAAACCGTTCGCCAGTCCCGCCGCCGCGCCACAGAGCGCAGCGCCATAGCGATGTTTCCAATTCCGCATACCATTCTCCTCCGAAAAACAACCTTCCCTATTGTCTCCAACAGGGAAGGTTTTATGCTCATATCCGTCCCTGCGGACGAATATACTCTCCCATAAGAAGTTGAACGAGGTGGGAGAATGGAACAATCGGCAAATCACATCGCGCTGACAGGCTGCTTGGCGTCCGCGCCGCAATACTCGCACAGCAACCACGGGCGACGGTTTTATTCCTTTTTTTTAGAGGTCGCGCGGCTTTCCGGCACCGTTGACCGGCTGCAGATTTTAGCCTCCGAAACGCTTTTGACGGAAACGCCCGTGGAGGAGGGAGGCGGGCTTTGTATTGAGGGGCAGATACGCTCCTTCAACAATCGTTCGAGCGAGGGCAGGCGGCTCATCATCTCCGTGCTTGCGGAAAAAATCAGCGTGACCTCTGCGCCCCATGATAATCGCGTCACGCTGGAGGGCATCATTTGTAAGGACCCTGTTTATCGTCGGACACCCCTCGGGCGTGAGATCTGCGATGTCATGCTCGCCGTCAACCGTCCCTACCGCCGGGCAGATTATCTTCCCTGCATTCTATGGGGACGCTGCGCACAGGAGGTCTCCGCTTACCCCGTCGGAACGCCCCTGCGCCTCACAGGCAGGCTGCAAAGCCGCGAGTACATCAAGCTCATTGACGGCACCGCCGAACAGCGCACCGCCTACGAAATCTCCGCCATCACCGCCGAGCTGGCGGAATTGGAATAATCTTGGAAGAAGGATGCACCGAAAAAGCTCGGTGCATCCTTCTTCCGCCCGCAAAATCATCACTGCCCTTGTAGGGTGGGGACATGTCCCCGCCATCCGCGTAAGCGGCAGAAAGAAGAAGCGCCTCACAAGCTTGGCGCTTCCCTTTCCATAAAATAGATTATAGTTGGATTCTATAGCAGCAATTCTCGAATTCTGTCTCAAAACCGAGATCAAAATAGAGCTTCATGGCATTTTCATTGTCGCAGTCAACGATCAGGTCAAGCTTTTCCGTTTTTTCGTCGGCAAAGCCGCGGCGGATCAGCTCGCTCAGGATACGGCGTCCGTAGCCCTGATGGCGATAGCCCTCCCGCACGCCGATGATCTCCGCAGCGCTGCGGGTCTCGCTGCGCCGCTGCAGCACACCGTAGGCAAGCGGCTTCCCGTCTTTTTTCAGCACATAGACCTTGCGGTCCTTTCCGATTGCGGCAAGGATCTCTTTTCCTGAGATATAAACCTCCGGAAATACCGCATCGTGCAGCGCGGCAAACTCCGCAGCGTCCTCCTGCGCCAACTCGGCGATCCCCTCCGTTGCGGCAAGGTTTCTCTCCTGTCCGCGCAGGAGCAGCAGCCCATATTCGTTGGCCTCCCGTTTTGCGTGCATTGTCTCCAAAAACGCCGCGCAGCGCCGATTTTGCTTTGGGAAGAAGAAATTACACTTCGTTTCTTTCGGGAGCTTCTCGCTGATTGCTTTAAACATACCGTCCGCTGCCTGCATATAATCCGCCTCAGGCGCGATCAAGAGGCTGAAATCCGCCATATGATGCTCCTCGCTGTAAAAGCAGAAAGCGGCTCCCGTCAGAGCGTCGGGCAGTTCACCGCACACGGCAAGGCAGCCGTTTTTGGCATGTTCCGCAAGCTCTTCCCGAATGATACTGCGTTTGTTCGAGCAATAGGCGGAGCCTTCCGAAGCGTTGATACGGAACACAAAATCCGTCAATGCCTCCAGCTCTTCCGCAATAAGAGAGGTCGGCATTGCAATGTTCAGCATATTTTTACAGCGGCTCGTCCATCAAACGGTCAAATTCGGCGGCAACGCGGTCAAAATCCTCCTCGGGGATATCGACCAGTTCAAAATCCTCATCCGTCGGAACATATTCATAAAGGTAAACATCGTTCGTCTCGTCGAATGCCTCAAGCGCGATATACTGCTTGTCATCCAAGTCAAAAATGCCCATAATACCGCATTCAAAGCTCTCGCCGTCGTCAAACTCCAGTGTCAGGATCTCGTCCTCAGAGTACTGTGCGCGTTTTTCTTCCATCGGTAAAAACCTCCTTCATTTGGTAGCTTCAGTATAGCCTGTTTTTCGGAAAAGCGCAAGCCTATTCTTCGAGAAACTGTCGATAAGCCGTCGGCAGTCCGATTTTTTCTTTGATCTCCGCTTCCGTAAACCATGAGAATGCCGCCTCCCGCGCGCATAGCAAATAGCAGCCGGTCAGCTTCCATTCAACATGCGTAAAAATATGCGTGCGCTTGACCACCTTTTCAATTCCGCGTGGCTGCACGCCCCATTGCTCCGCCTGCGCAAGCGACGCTTGTGCCGAAAGGGTTCCCAATGTGTCGGGAAACTGCCACAGACCTGCCAAAAGCCCGCGATTTGGGCGCTTGCAGACGGCAAGCTTTTCCCCGCAGCGGAGAAGAAACACCGTGCGCTCCTCTACCCTGCGCGGTTTTTTCGCCGCTTTGACGGGGAAGTCCCGCTGCCTACCCTGTTTTGCCGCCTCGCAAAGGTCTTGCAGCGGGCAGCTTTCGCACAAGGGCGCGCCGTTCGGAAGGCAGACCGTCGCTCCCAACTCCATGAGCGCCTGCGTAAACGCTCCGCAGTGTCCTTCGGGATAAATCTCCGCAAGCGCCCGAGTGGTCTCCCGCTTCACGCTTTCCTCCGTGATCGCCGCATCGGAAGCCGTAAATCTCGACACGACGCGCAGTACGTTGCCATCCACCGCAGGCGTCGGCAGATCAAAGCAAATGGAGCAGATTGCCCCTGCAGTGTAGGGTCCGACGCCTGCCAGCGCTCGCACCTCGTCATAGGTCTGCGGGAACGCTCCGCCGTGCCGCTCCATGATCTGTCTCGCCGCCTTCTGCAAATTGCGCACGCGGCTGTAATAGCCCAAGCCCTCCCACAGCTTCAAAAGCGTCTCCTCGGAGGCTTCCGCCAGCGCCGCAATGGTCGGGAGCTGCTGCAAAAAGCGCGTGTAATAGCCCCTAACCGCCTCGACGCGGGTCTGCTGTAACATGATCTCCGAGAGCCACACGCGATAAGGCTCTTTATTTTCCCGCCACGGCAGCGCTCGGTGATGCTCCGCGTACCATGGAAGCAGGCGCTCCGGCAAGCATTCCAGCATAGTTCTTTTTCCTTTCTTCATAAAAAGCAGGAACGGCTTATCGTTCCTGCTTTTTATCTGTGTTCGCCGATTTTCTCTTTCTGCGGCGGCGGGGACGGCGGCGCGCTGCCAGCTCGTCAAACTTCTTCGCAGCGTCGGACGCACCCTCATAGACCAAGCGGCTGACGCGCAGCGTTCCGTCCTCTTCCTTCTGCAAGCGAATGCGAATGAGATATCTGCCGTGTGTCTCGCAGGTCGCCATCGTCATATAGCGGTGTCCCTCCTGCGCGATCCACGCCCCGTTCGGCATTTCCACGCCGCACTGCGGGCAGTGGCTCTTGAGGTCGGTCATTGCGCTGATTGCCTTGGTCTTGTCCTCATAGCCGCGGAATACCGTCCTGCTGATGCACCCGGCGGGCGGGTCACCGTGAAAGCCGTCCGTATGGCTGCGAAGCGCCTGTCCGTACTCGGCAATGCCGCGCTTTAGGTCAAGTCGGCTGCAAATCAGCGCCGTATGGTAAGCGTCTCCCAGCGCGTCGTGCGCCGGGCGGCTCGGCACAATGCCGATCAGCTCCATTGCGGCGGAAAGCGACTTCTGCGACGTACCGCAGCCGGTCTGCGCGTTAAAAATCATCTGCGCGTTGTACCACTGCGTGATCCAGTCCGGCTCGTCATCGTGCAGAAGAATATTATCCTCCAAAATACGGATATCGTCAAAGCCCCAAGTCAGGAAAATGCACTCCCCGCCGATCCACGCACGGAACCGTGCCAGTGCCTCCGGGAAGGGCAAGCCATTCTCAAGGAGGGTAGCATCCCGCAGCCCCGTCAGCTTGGAGACGCGGCTGTTGAGCTTCTTATAATACTTCGGGCGCACCAGCACCTGAAATTCATCCGCAACCGTTCCGTCCTCGAGCAGACGCACCGCACCGATCTGTATGATCTCGCCGTGAATCTCAACGGGCAGCACCTTCTTCGCAGCGTATGAGCCGGGCCATGGCTGGTTCCATTCCATATCCAATACAATATACTGCAAACCGCGCTCACCACCTTTCTTCTCTTTGCGTATCATAGCATAGTTTTTCCCAAGCCGCAACCGGATTTACAAAGTTTTTGACTTTTGGCTTTCTTTGATATATGATAAGGGCAGAAATCGGAGGTGTTCCATATGATCACAGTAATCAACGAAGGAATGTTCCTTCTCAACGGCAAGCTCGTCGCAGCAAGGGAGACCGCGTTATCTCGTGAGGAGGGCGCGCATAAGACGATTGCCTACCGCATTCTCAACAAGCACAATACCTCGGGCAATATGCAAGCGCTGAAGCTGAAATTTGACGCAATGGCTTCCCACGACATTACCTATGTCGGCATCATCCAGACCGCGCGTGCCTCGGGCTTAAAGGAATTCCCGCTGCCCTATGTGCTGACGAACTGCCACAACTCTCTCTGCGCCGTCGGCGGCACGATCAATGAGGACGACCATGTGTTCGGCTTGTCTGCGGCGAAGCGCTACGGCGGCGAGTTTGTCCCCGCGCACCAAGCCGTCATCCACAGCTATATGCGCGAGATGTACGCAGGCGGCGAGCGGATGCTCCTCGGCTCGGACTCTCACACCCGCTACGGCGCTTACGGCACCCTTGCCGTCGGCGAGGGCGGACCGGAGCTGGTCAAGCAGCTGCTTTGCAAGACCTACGACATTTCCTATCCCCGCGTGGTCGGCGTACATCTGACCGGCAAGCCGCGTCCGGGTGTCGGCCCGCAGGACGTTGCCCTCGCCCTGATCGGCGCGACCTTCAAGCAGGGCACCGTCAAAAACAGTGTGATGGAATTCTTCGGCGACGGTATCGCCAATCTCTCCATGGACTACCGCAACGGCATCGATGTTATGACGACCGAGACAAGCTGTCTTTCCTCCGTTTGGCAGACGGACGAGACGGTGCGCCGTTCTCTTGCTGCGCATGGTCGGGCTGACGCTTATTTAGAGCTTGCCCCGCTGGACGGCGCGTATTATGACGCAGTGGTGGAAATCGACCTGAGCCGCGTCGAGCCGATGATCGCCCTCCCCTTCCACCCGTCGAACGCCTATACCATCCGTGAATTCAACGAGAATCTGCAAGACCTTTTACATATGGTGGACGAGGACACTGCCCGCACCTTGAAGCTCAAGCGTCCCGCCGCACCGCTGACCGAGAAAGTTCGCAACGGAAAATTCTACGCCGATCAGGGCGTGATCGCGGGCTGCTCGGGCGGTATGTATCAGAATTTGGTCAAGGCTGCGGAAATTCTGCGCGGGAAAACCATCGGTGACGGGCATTTCGGTCTGTCCTGCTACCCCGCAAGCCAGCCCGTCATGATGGAGCTGATGCGCACGGGTGTTTTGGAGACGCTGATGCTCTCGGGCGCTTCCGTCCGCACGGCGTTCTGCGGTCCCTGCTTCGGTGCAGGCGACGTACCTTCCAACGGCGGCTTCTCCATCCGCCACACCACCCGCAATTTCCCCAACCGCGAAGGCTCCAAGCCCTCGGACGGGCAGGTATCCTACGTTGCCCTGATGGATGCCCGTTCCATTGCCGCTTCCGCCATCATGGGCGGCGCGATCACGCCGGCGACGGATTTGGAGGAGCTGACCGCCGATCCCGCCTTCCTCGACTATCATTTTGACCCGAAGCCCTACGAACGCGTCTATCACGGTGTCGGCAAGTCTGATCCCTCGCAGCCGCTGGTCTTCGGACCCAACATTGCCGACTGGCCCAAGCAGATCGCTCTGCCGGAAAATTTGCTGATTACGGTCGCCTCCGCGATCTATGATCCCGTGACGACCACGGACGAGCTGATCCCCTCCGGCGAAACCTCCTCCTACCGCAGCAATCCATTACGCCTGAGCGAGTTCGCCCTCAGCCGCAAAGATCCCGCCTATGTCGGTCGCGCAAAAGCTGTCGCAGCCGAGGAGCAAAAGCGCAGACATTCGCCGGAAAGCGTGGATATGATGGGCTACGACCCCGCAACGACCGGTCTCGGCAGTGCCGTTATGTCCATCCGTCCCGGCGACGGCTCCGCCCGTGAGCAGGCAGCTTCCTGCCAACGCGTCCTCGGCGGTGTTGCCAATCTCTGCGAGGATTACGCGACCAAACGGTACCGCAGCAATGTGATCAACTGGGGTATGCTCCCCTTCACCGTGGAGAATATCGCGCAGTACGGCATCCAGCCGGGCGACCGCATCTATGTTTCAGGCATTCGCGCCGCACTGGTGGGAGATGCTTCTGAGATTCCCGCCGTACTGTTGCAGGGTGAAAAGCGCACACCATTGACCTTAAAGCTGGAAAATCTCTCCCGCGAGGAACGCGACATCATCCTCGCAGGCTGTCTGATCAACTACTACGCAAAATAAGAGGGAAAAGGCAGATGCTTGCACAGTTTGAAAAAGACATGATTGCAAAGCTGGATTTGTCCAAATGGAGCGCAGCAGACAGTAATCAGAAAAAGGGCATTATGGAGGACTTGTTCGCCTTTGCACGGAATGTCTTTTCTCTAAAAATCAAGCTTTCTTTCACCATGCCGGAGGGCTTTGAGATGGCATACGGTCTGTCAAATCCCTCAACCGGCGACATTCATATCAACGAAGCGCTTTGGACTTCTTGTGAATCCATTGAACCGCTGTTTTTCTTCCTGCATGAGGTTCGCCACTCCATCCAATCCTCTCACCCGGAACTGTTTCCGCAGGAATATGCGTTGAACAGCCGCTATATCATTCAGTTTGACGGAACCGGCTATAAAGTGGAGAACGGGCAGATCACCACTGTCAGTTTAACGGGTACGCAGGATTATTTTACGGAGCTGTACTTAGCTTCCCCCTGTGAGCGCGATGCCAACGCCTTTGCTTACCGCTGTCTGAAAGCCGCAGATGCCGGCGAACGCATTGACGCGCTCTACCATATGTGGTCGCCGGAATATCGGTATTTCAGCGAAGAACACGCATTAGACGAATTCTTAAAAGCCGCAGCGGAAATCGAACGTTTGGCAGAAAAGCAGTTATGACGGATTCAAAGAAAATGGCAGTGCAGATAAAGCTGCACCGGCATTTCATGCATCAAAGCAAAAGCCCTTACCGTTTTGTAACGATTAAAACTGTAGGTAGCTCGTAGTGCACGCACCCGCAAGGGGTATGCCGCATCCGTAAGGCTCCTTCGTCGCCGACGGCTGCGCTAACGACTCGGCGTGCCGTCCGCGAAGCGGCAGACAGTTCAGACGAATACGCTTGCTGCACGGAAGCGCCTGCACGAGATTGCCACGGGCGCAAGCGCCCTCGCAATAACAAAAGGGTAGTTTTTCATGTCATTGCGCCTTCTTTCTTCCAAGGAAACACGGGAACCATTTATGAACACTGACCGCCGATGAAGGGTTATCCCTTCAGCTGCGGTCAGTTTTTTTATTTTTAGGTGATCATGCGGAAGAGCATGGAGAGCAGCGCACAAATTGCAACGCCGAACGCCGTTGGAAGAAGCGCCGCAAGCGCCGTCCATTTTGCGCTGTGCGTCTCCTTGTGAATGGTGAGCAGCGTCGTCGTGCAGGGCCAATGGAAGAGGAAAAACACAATCGTACACGCCGAAAGCTGCCATGTCCAGCCGTGTTTCATCAGGAGTTCTGCCATCTGTGCGCTCGTCTCGCCGCCGAGTGAGGTTCCCGCCGTGAGGATAATGATAAGGATTGGCAGCACCAGCTCGTTGGCGGGACTGCCCAATAGAAACGCGAGCAAAATTGCGCCGTTTATGCCGATCACCTGTGCAGGCGTGTCTAACGCTGATGCCATCCACTGCAAAAGCGTCGTCTCTCCCACGGACAAATTGGCAAGCAGCCAAATGATCAATCCTGCAGGCGCGGCAACCGCAACTGCTCTGCCCAGCACGAACACGGTTCGATCCCTTAAGGAGCGCACAAGCACCTGCCCCACCCGCGGGCGGCGGTAGGGCGGCAGTTCCATCACAAAGGAGGACGGCTCCCCTTTCAGTGCCGTTTTGCTCAGAAGCTTTGACGCTGCAAGGGTCATAAAGACAGAGAGCAAAAGACAAAGCGTCAACAGTCCCGCGCCCAGCAGGGACGAGCCTGTGGAAAAGCTCAGGCTGAGGAGAAAGATCAGCGCGGGAAAGCGCCCGTTGCAGGGGACAAAGGCATTCGTTAAAACAGCAATCAGGCGTTCGCGCGGCGAGTCAATGATACGGCAGCCCGTCACCCCCGCAGCGTTACAGCCAAGCCCCATGCACAAGGTCAGGCATTGCTTCCCGCAGGCGCCCGACCGCCGAAAGCGCTCATCGAGCAAGAACGCCGCCCGCGGCAGATAACCGAAATCCTCCAGCAGCGTAAACAGCGGGAAAAAGATCGCCATCGGCGGCAGCATGACCGCAACGACCCGCGCCGCCGTCGCATAGACCCCGTCCAGCAGCGCACCGCGCAACTTCTGCGGCATATGGAGGTACGCCGCGCTCTTGTGCAGCAACTCCCCCAAGCGGTCAAAGCACCACTGCAGCCCCTGCGAGGGGTAGTTTGCCCCCTCAATCGTCAGCCAGAATACGCCGAGCAGGAGCAGCACAAGCACAAGATAGCCCCAGACGCGGTGCAGGAACACAGCATCGAATCGTTCCGTTTTGCTCGGCGCAGAGGGCTTTTTACTTACAACGCACCGCCCTGCGATCTCCTGCGCGCGCAGGACAAACCGCCGCGCCGCCTCATCCGACGTCTCCCATAGGTCAGCGCTTTCCGCTGCCGGAACAAAACCGTCGCATATTTCCCGCACCTTCTCCTCAAGCGTCTCCAAGCCCTCACCGTAATCGGCGCTCGTTGCCGCAACGGGTACGCCGAGTTCACGCTCCAACCTGCGAACATCAACCGTAATGTTCGCGCGCCGCGCCTCATCCATTAGATTGACGCACACGACCGCGCGGGGCTGCAGCGCCAAAACCTGCAAGGCAAGAATCAAGCTTCGCTCCAAGCAGGTCGCGTCGCAGACGACCACCGTGCAATCCGCGCCGCCCTCGCGCAAGAATTCCTCCGCGACCTTCTCCTCCGGCGAACGGCTGACGAGCGAATACGCCCCGGGCAGATCGACAATTTGGTATTCCCTGCCCTTATATTGATACCGCCCCTGTGCCAGCTCAACGGTCTTGCCGCACCAATTTCCCGTATGCTGATCCAGCCCCGTCAGGGCGTTAAATAATGTACTTTTCCCGACATTCGGGTTGCCCGCAAGGGCGATCAGACACATTCGTCCGCCTCCACACGGATGCGTCCGCTGTCCGCCGTCCGCAGCGCCAAGAGCGTGCCTCGAACGCGGTAAAGCATCGGGCTTCCCGCCGGACTGATGCGCAGACAGCGCACCTGTGTCCCCTCGATCAACCCAAAATCCAAGAGCCTCCTGCGAAGCTCTCCCGTCAGCCCCAGCGAGGTAACCCGGGCGCTCTGCCCCTCGCAAAGACGGTTCATCGTCGTTTCCATACGAAACCCTCCTTCGTCCAAGCGCCAACCTACGGACGCTTGCTGATACAGTCTATACGAGAAAAGGTTTCTTTGTGCAAGGCGCACATTTCTTTCCATGTGTGCATAAAACATAGGGAAGGAGGCTGATGTATGGAATCTGTTTTTTATCTCGGCGCGTGTTCGCCGCAGGGGTTCACCTCGCATTATGACTCTCTGCTGCATGAGGGGTTGCAGCTCAATGTGATCAAGGGCGGCTCCGGCTGCGGGAAATCGACCTTTATGCGCAGCATCGCCAAAGCCGCGCAGGCGCGTGGACTGACTGCTTCTTATATTCTCTGCTCGTCTGACCCGGATTCGCTCGACGGCGTGATCCTGCCCGAATTGGCTGTTGGTTTTGTGGACGGCACAGCGCCCCATGTGCTCGAGCCGAGTCTTTGCGGCGGAACAATGAATTATATCAATTTCGGCGAATTCTATGACCGCGAGGCGATGGCGCCGAACGAAGCGGAAATTCGCTCCGCGCAAAAAGTCAACGCGGCGCAGTATCCCCATGTGACCGCCTGCCTTGCCGCTGCCGACAAGCTCATAGGCGGCATCCGCGCCGTCACGGAGGCAAGGGCGTACAACGAGGAGACGGGTGCGCTGGCGGAGTGCTTTGCGCTTTCGGCAATCAAGCCTGTCGGAAGAGAGCCGCGCACGATCAAACGCTTTCTGACCGCAGTCACGCCGAAGGGGCTACGCTACTGCACGCAGACACCGGCAGCCTTGTGTGAACGGGTGTACGTTTTGCGGGACAATTACTTTCTTGCACCGCGCCTGCTTGCGCGTCTGCTTGAAACGGCACAGGCATATGGGCATGAATGCATTGTCTGCTACTCTCCCCTTGTGCCCGACGGTGCGCCGACACATCTGCTGATCCCGACAGCAAACACGGCTTTCATCAGCGAAACGCGTGACTTTCCCTATGACGGGCAGAGCTTCTGCCGCATCGACCTTGACTCCACGCTGCCACCATCCGCACGCCGAGAGCTGGAATTTTATGTCAAGACGATCTCCTCGCTTTTGTATCAATCGGTTGCACATCTGCGGGAGGCAAAGCGTATGCATGACCGCATTGAGCAGCTGTGTCACCCCTTTGTGGATTTCGACGCGGTCGACGCACTGACCGAACGGACGATATTCGAGCTGTTCGGCGAAAATTAAGCCGTTTTTTTCTCAGAATTCGTCGAATTTGCCGTTGTTTTTTGCGCCCTGCGGTGATAAGATAGGTGCGCAAAAAAGAATGGGAGGTTTTTTCGATGAAGCTTTTGGTAATCGTACTGAACAAGGTCGAATGTCTTGACAAGCTGCTGACCTCATTCGGCAAAAATCACATTCCCGGCGCGACTATCCTCGACAGCAGAGGCATGGCGCAGGAGCTGGGCGAGCATGACGAGCTGCGTTTCCTTGGCTCACTGCGGCTTTTGATGAATCCGGCGCATAAGGAAAACAAGACGATTTTTATGGTCGTACCCGATGATAAGGTAGATACCATCTCCGGCATTGTCAACAAGGTCACGGGGGGACTTAACAAGCCGGACACGGGCATTCTCTTTACCGTACCGATTGACCGCGTAGAGGGGATGGCACAGACACTATGATGCTCAATACCTTAACCGATCTTGCAATTATGCTCTTCGCCGGAATGTTCTGCGGACGCATGGCGAAGCACATCCGCCTGCCGAATGTGACCGGCTATCTGGTCGCGGGACTCTTGATCGGACCGAGCGTGTTTGGTCTGCTCTCCGACGGTTTTCTTGATACAATCGGCATCATCTCGGATGTTGCCCTCGGCTTTATCGCCTTTTCCATCGGCAATGAATTCAAGCTCACTTATTTTAAGCGCGTCGGAACCGCACCGATTGTGATCGCCTGCTTTGAATCACTGTTTGCGGTGCTGTTCGTGGTGCTTGGGCTGATTGTCTCCGGGCAGAGCGTAGCGTTTTCGCTGGTTCTCGGCGCGATTGCAGCCGCGACGGCTCCTGCCGCTACCATCATGGTCATCAAGCAGTACCGCGCGAAGGGTCCCGTCACGGAATCACTGCTCTCCGTTGTCGCCATCGACGACGCAACAGCACTGTTGCTGTTCTCTCTCGCCGTTGCCGTCGCGCAGGCGATCGCGGGCACTTCCTCCTCGTTCGGTGCTTCCCTGCTCTCTCCGCTGAAGGAGATTGGCGGCGCACTCGTGGTCGGCGCGGCACTCGGCTTTATTTTCCTGATTCCGCTCCGCTTTTTCAAAAAAGCAGGCAACCGCCTTTCCTTGATCGTCGGATTTATCTTCGCCGGTTTGGGCATTTCCCAATGGCTTGGTTTGTCAAATCTGCTTTTGTGCATGGCAATGGGCGCGGTGCTTGCCAACTTCTCCTCGGATATTGATAAACTGATGGATATCTGCGACAGCGTGACGCCGCCGATCTTTATGCTTTTCTTTGTCGCCTCGGGCGCGGATCTGAAGCTCTCCGTGCTGCCGACGGTCGGTGTGATCGGCGTCATTTACATCCTTCTGCGCGTGGTCGGCAAGATCTTCGGCGCGGGGCTGGGCGGTATCGTCTGCAAATGTGATAAGACCGTGCGCAAATTCCTCGGTCCGTGCTTGCTCCCGCAAGCGGGCGTCGCCATCGGTCTTTCCCTGGCAGCCGGTGAGGTCGTCCCGGAGCATGCGCCGCAGATTCGTGCGGTCATTCTCTGCGGCACGCTCATCTACGAGCTGTTCGGGCCTGCCGTTACGAAGCTCTCCCTGAAAAAAGCAGGCGAGATCAGCGGGAAATAGCGATCGAACTTCAATCAACAATCGTAGGGCGGGGACATGTCCCCGCCCTACAAAGAGCAATCTTTTTCTCTGTGCTTTTTCGAAAAAAAATCCGAGCAGACTTCCCTACGGTCTGCTCGGATTTTTGCTTTCCTTTACTTTGTGCCGAAAATGCGGTCGCCGCAGTCGCCTAAGCCGGGGACGATATAGGCGTTTTCATTCAGCTTCTCGTCCACCGCCGTAACAATGATGTCAATATCGGGATGGGCTTCGGACACTGCTTTAATCCCCTCGGGCGCGGCAATGATATCCATCAGCGTGATGAATTTGCAGCCGTACTCGTTTTTGAGGATGTCGATTGCCGCAATGGCGCTGCCGCCCGTTGCCAGCATCGGGTCAACGATGAACACCTGCCGTTCGGAGATATCCGGCGGCATTTTGCAATAATACTTCACGGGTTCGTGCGTCTCGGGATCGCGGAACAGTCCGATATGACCGACTTTTGCCGAGGGGATCAGCGAGATCATGTTATCGACCATGCCCAGCCCGGCGCGGAGGATCGGCACGATCGCCAGCTTTTTGCCCGCAAGCACATGCACCTTCGCCGTTGCGACCGGGGTCTCGATCTCAACTTCCTTCGTGGGGAGGTTGCGCGTTGCCTCATAGCACATCAGCGCGGCGATCTCTCCGACGATCTCACGGAACTCTTTCACGCCCGTGTTCTTGTCGCGAAGGATCGACAGCTTGTGCTGAAGCAGAGGATGTTCCAAAACCTGTACTTTTCCCATTATGCTTCTCCTTTGCTCTTTAGCAGCCTCTCGTTGCGCTCGCGCTCTGCCTGCGAAAGCCGCAGGTAATTCGGAACCAGCGCCGCGCCGTCAAAGTCCGCCCCCAACAGGAGCAGCCGACGCGCTGCCAGCGCCACGCCAGAGGCACGCTGCATCACGATATGCTCCGGCGCAAGAATGCAGCCGGATAAATCCTTGCCGATGGTATTATAGCACAAGTGTGCCCCGTCGCCAACCATTATTTTCGGCTTTTTTTCATTTTTCAGCGCCTGCGCCAATTCCTCGAGCGAAATCGCCCGATCCTCTGTCAGCCGCGTCAGGCTTCCGCCCTCGCAGGAGAACAGCGCGTTATAGACCTGCTCCCGTCTGGCATCCATCGCGCAGCACACAATGCCCTCAAACAGCCGCGCCTGCTGCGCCATGGCTTCCAGTGTTGAAACGCCGACACAGGGAAGCTCGCGCCCCCATGCAAAGCCCTTTGCTGCCGCCGTACCGATGCGCACTCCCGTAAAGCTGCCGGGGCCCGCTGCGCAGGCAACGGCGGTGATGTCCTGCGCGGTCAGTTCGCAGACGGCAAGCAAATCCTCCGCCAGCTTCATCAGCGTGCGGCTGTGAGTTTGACCGCAATTTAAATAGCTCTCTCCGAGAAGCTTATCCTCCTCCAAGATCGCGACTGACGCCGCTTTCGCGGAGGTTTCAAAGGCTAAGATCCGCATGATCTGTCCTCCCTTCAATCGTGATCCGTCTGGTTTCATCATCCGTCTTTTCAATCGAAACGGTAATGGCGTCCTCCATTGCGTCGCGGACATTCTCGCTCCACTCCACGGCGCACACACCGCCACGCAAAAGGTAGTCCTCCCAGCCGATATCAAACAGCTCGTCGCTCGAGCCGAGGCGGTACATGTCAAAATGGAACAGCGGAAGTCTGCCGCCCGTATATTCGTTGACGATGGTATAGGTCGGGCTGGTGACCCGCATGGAAATCCCCAAGCCGCGCGCAAGCCCTCTTGTAAACGCGGTTTTTCCCGCGCCGAGGTCGCCGAGATAGGCGATGACCTCGCCGCCGCGCAGCGATTTGCCGAGTCGTTCCCCTAAACGCTCTGTCTCCTCTGGGCTTTTGGTGATAAATTGCATTCACGTCACTTCCTTTTCAAATATTCTACCACATAACCGCATTTTTTGCAAAAACAACTTTTCCTGTTTACAGATTCGCGGTTTAATGATAAAATAACGCGGAAGGAGGTGTGCGCATGAAAAAATTCACGAGCAGGCTGATTGAAATCTTTAAGAAGGGCGATATGATTCTTTTGAGCCTTTGCGTTGCCGCTTCGCTCTTTGGCATTGTGATGATCTATGCAGCAACGCAGTGGCAGGGCAGCTCGCGCTATATTGCCGTTCAGACCGGCGCTCTGCTTGCAGGCATTCTGATCTATCTTGCGCTGACCGCCTTTGACATTGATATTCTCGCGGGGCAGAGAACGCTTCTTTTTCTCTTTAACATCGTCTTTATCGGGATGCTTCTTATTTGGGGCGTTGAGGGCACCTCCGGCAACAAGAGCTGGCTCTCCTTCCCCTTCCTGCCGTTTAATATTCAGCCCGCCGAGGTCTGCAAGATCACATACATTATCATTCTCGCCAAAACCATGAGTGTCAATCAGACGCGAGTTTCCTCTCTGCGCTCCGTATCGCAAATCACGGCACATATGCTTTTTATTGTCGCACTGATCATTCTGATCTCCAGAGATACGGGCGTCGCGCTGATTTTCGTGTTCATCTTTTTCGCAATGGCATATGTCGGCGGTGTGAGCGGCTGGTGGTTCCTCGGCGGAGCGGGCTTATTTGCCGTCGCTGCGCCGACGCTTTGGCAGACCGTTTTGCGTCAGGATCAAAAAAACCGTATTCTTGTGCTCTTTGACCCCTCCATCGACCCGGACGGTCTGGACGTGCTTTGGCAGACAAATCAGAATTTAAAAGCGCTGCGCAACGGTGGGCTTTCCGGTCAGGGGCTGTTTCACGGCAGCATGACCTCCAGCGGTGCTTTGCCGGCACAGCATACGGACTCTATCTTTTCCTCCATCGGCGAACAACTCGGCATGGTCGGGTGCCTGATCCTCCTGCTTTTGCTGCTTGCCATTGTCATTCGCATCATCTATGTCGGCATGAAGTCACCCGATTATATGAATCGTCTGATCTGCATCGGCATTGCCTCGATGCTGCTGTTCCAGATTTTGATCAATGTCGGCATGTGCTTGGGTCTTCTGCCCGTCATCGGTCTTGCGCTGCCCTTTATCAGCTACGGCGGCAGCTCGATCTTGACCTCGTTTATGGCAATGGGCATCGTCTCCGGCATCAAGATGCGTCCCGCCCGTGACATTCGCGCGCACTATATCCGCCCCTACTGATCCGATTCCGCTGTCTCATACCAATCACCAATTAAAATGTGCAACGCGCATTTTAATTGCGATACCGTG
>JAEDOK010000132.1 GCA_016302005.1 Oscillospiraceae bacterium
TACAAACTCCCCCTCTATGTCATTGCGAGGGCGCTTGCGCCCGTGGCAATCTCGTGCAGGAACTACCGTCTGTGTACCGGCTACCTCTCCCTGTCATTGCGAGCCGAGGAACGAGGCGTGGCTGCGCAGCCGTCCGCGAGGAACGAGCGTTACGGATGCGGTGTACCCCCTGCGGGTGCAATCTCTTGTAGGAACCATCGCCCCGAACACGGAAGATAAAGGATTGCCACGTCGCTACGCTCCTCGCAATGACAAAGAGGGTAGCCAATACACATTTTTAAATCGTGCGAAGCACACCACAGTCCTTCACCATTCACTCTTAGCCCTTAGCCAAAACAGACCGCCACCTATTCACGATTCACCATTCACTATAAAACAAACCGGGAGGTACATCATGACCAAAGCCTATGAGAAACTGCAAAAATGTCTCGCCTGTGTGCGGGAAAAGACCGACTTTGTGCCGCAGGTGGCGCTGATCCTCGGTTCGGGACTCGGCGCGCTGGCAGACGAGATTGACGCGGTCGCCACCGTGGACTATGCCGACATTGAGGGCTTCCCCGTCTCCACCGTCCCCGGGCATCGCGGGCGCTTTGTCTTCGGCTCCTTCGGCGGCGTTAAGGTCGTTATCATGCAGGGCCGCGTCCACTTTTACGAGGGCTACTCCGCCGAGGATGTTCTCCTGCCCACCCGCCTGATGGCAATGCTCGGCGCGAAAATTCTGTTCCTGACCAATGCCGCAGGCGGCGTGAACAAAAGCTTCCGGGCGGGCGACTTCATGCTCATCACCGACCATATCATGAGCCTCTTCCCCAACCCGCTCATCGGCGAAAATGTGGAGGAGCTTGGCACGCGCTTCCCGGATATGTCCGAGGTGTATGACGCGCAGCTTCGCTCAAAAATTATCAAAACCGCTCAAAAATACGATATTCCGCTGCAGCAGGGTGTCTATTGCCAGCTCACCGGCCCCACCTTTGAGACCCCCGCCGAGGTGCGGATGCTCGCGACCTTGGGCGCGGACGCGGTGGGTATGTCCACCGCCTGCGAGGCGGCTGCCGCAAAGCACGCGGGACTGCGGGTGTGCGGCATCTCCTGCATCACGAATCAGGCAGCCGGCATCAGCGAGACGCCCCTGAGTCACGAGGAGGTCTTTGAGACAGCGAACCGCGTCGCGCCCCTGTTCCGCCAACTCGTGCGGGAAAGCATCATCTCCTTCGGCGAGGCATAACCCCCGCAGCGCGCGGCAGCCCTTGCAGGGTTCCGGTGAACAGTGAATCGTGAATAACGAAGGAGCGCTCCGCGCGGATTTAAAACGCGGGCGGCTAATAGCCGCCCCTACGAGAAATTTCGCAGTTCACGCCGTAGGGGCGGCTATTAGCCGCCCGATGCAGGAACCGCCGTCTGCGTACCGGCTGCCTCTCCATGTCATTGCGAACCCAGTGCGCACACTGGGTGTGGCAATCTCGTGTAGGAACCGCCGTCTGCGTACAAACCTATCGTCGGAAATTGCACCCGCAATACCCGCAATACCCGCAAGGGGCACGCCGCATCCGTAGCGCTCCTTCGTCGCGAACGGCTGCGCAGGGGGCACGCCACATCCGTAAGGCTCCTTTGTCGCCAACGGCTGTGCAGGGGGTATGCCGCATCCGTAACGCTCGTTCCTCGCGAACGGCTGCGCTACCACGTCGCTGCGCTCCTCGCAATGACAAGGAAGGTAGCGAAACACATTCAAAATCCGTGCGAAGCACACCACAGTTCTTCACCATTCACTCTTAGCCCTTAGCCAAAACAGGCTTCCCACAGACCGCCACCGATTCACGATTCACCATTCACTCCAAAGGAGGTTCCCTATGTCCATTCAATCCGTGACCCATGCGGTCAATGTCCGCTTGGGAGACGACGGGAACAGCGTCGTCATTTTAGACCAAACCCTCCTCCCGCGCCGCACCGCATATCTGACCCTGACCGATGCCGAGACGATGTGGGAGGCGATCTACTCCCTCCGGGTGCGCGGCGCTCCGGCGATCGGCATTTTCGCCGCCTATTCCATGGCGGTCTTGGCAAAAAAAATCGAAGCCCCCGATTTTGAGGGCTTCTGCAAGGAATATTTCCGCCTGTCGGACTACCTTAATTCCTCGCGCCCGACGGCGGTCAATCTCTCCTGTATGCTCCGCCGCATGGAAGCCGTCGTCCGGGCGCACAACAACAGCGCCCGGGCGGAGCTGCTTGTCGCCCTCGAAGCCGAGGCGAAAGCCATCCACGCAGAGGACATGGCAATGTGCCTGAAAATTTCGGAGTACGGACTCTCCCTGCTCAAGGACGGCGACGGCGTCATCACCCACTGCAACGCGGGGCCGCTGGCGACCTCCCGCTACGGCACGGCGCAGGGCCCCTTCTATTTAGCAAAGGAGCGCGGCGTCAACCTTCATGTGTTCGTCGATGAGACGCGCCCGCTGTTACAGGGCGCGCGGCTGACGAGCTACGAGCTGACGAAGGCAGGCGTCCCCTGCACGCTGATCTGTGACAATATGGCAAGCCTCGTGATGAAGCAGGGCAAGGTGCAGGCGGTGTTTTTCGGCTGCGACCGCATCGCCCGCAACGGCGATGTTGCAAATAAGATCGGCTCCTCCGGGCTGGCGGTGCTGGCGCATTACTACGGCATCCCCGTCTATTCCTTAGGACCTTCGACCACGATCGACTTTGCCTGCCCGACGGGGGACGATATCCCCATTGAGGAGCGCAAGCCCGAGGAGATCAAGGAGCTGTTCTACGCCGAGCCGATGGCATTGCCCGAGGTGCAGTGCTACAATCCGGCGTTTGATGTGACCGACCACAGCCTGCTTGCGGGCATCGTCACCGAACGGGGCATCGCCCGTCCGCCCTTTGACGAGAGCTTCCGCAGGCTGTTCCCGAAGGAGATGGACGAATGAACTATGCCTCCCACAAAGAAGCAAAGGAAGCCATCTTGGAGGCGGGCCGCCGCCTGTACGCCCGCAGCTTTGTCTGCGCCAACGACGGCAATATCTCCGCCCGCATGGCAGACGGCACCGTCTGGGTCACCCCGACGGGGGTCTCAAAGGGCTTTATGACGGAGGAAATGCTGGTGCGGCTCGATCCCCGGGGCAAGACCGTCGAGGGTACATGGAAGGTCTCCAGCGAGGCGGCGATGCACCTTGCTCTCTACCGGGAGAATCCCGACATCGGCGGTGTCGTCCACGCGCACCCCGCCGCCGCCACCGCCTATTCCACCCTCGGGCGGGATTTTGACCTTGCCATCTCGCTGGATGCCGCCCTGCAGGTGGGCAGAGTCCCCTGTGCCCCCTACGCCCCCACCGGCTCAAGGGAGCTTGCCGAGAGCGCGGCAAAATACTGCAACGAAGCATACGCGGCGCTGTTGGAGCATCACGGCGCGGTGACCTGGGGCAGCGATGTCCTGCGGGCGCTTTACCGCATGGAGTGCTTGGAGCAGACCTTCACGGTCTACGCCAACATGCGCGCCTTCGGTGAAGTCCGGCTGCTGACGCGGGCGCAGTTGGAGGAATTGGAGCCGGTAAAACAGAAATTCGGCATCCTCCTCGGCGGCGGCATGAAGGCAAGAGAAGACCTATGAACGACGACGGCAGAACGCACCCTCACCGTAGGGCGCGCCGACCCCGGCGCGCCGGTGCAGGAACTGCCGACCGCGTACAAACTTGTTCATCCGTACCGTCTGCCGCTTCGCGGACTTTGTGGTATCGGAGCTTTTGAAGTCCTACCACAACAACACCAAGGAGTGCCTGCTGTGGTACTACCGTGACAGCAATTCCAACGAAATCGATATGGTGATCGAAAGCGACGGTATGCTCCATCCAATAGAGATGAAACATTCCGTCAATCCCGGCAGCGAACGGATCAGCGCATTCAATCACCTGGATAAAGCTTCTGTTCCTCGCGGCAACGGTGCTATCCTCTGCATGCGCCCCAAGCTGTCGGCCATCAATCCTGAAAATTATATCGTTCCGATCTGGATGATCTAACCGCACCATGGTGCCGGGCAATGCGTTTGCTCGGCACTTTTTGTTCCCCCTATACACCCCTTCATAAAAGGTCATAGTACCTCATACCAATCACCAATTAAAATGTGCAACGCGCATTTTAATTGCGATACCGT
>JAEDOK010000014.1 GCA_016302005.1 Oscillospiraceae bacterium
ATCACGGTATCGCAATTAAAATGCGCGTTGCACATTTTAATTGGTGATTGGTATCAGTGATTCCTGCACGCGGCGGGGACATGTCCCCGCCCTACAGCAATGAATGCCGACAAGCAAAAGCCCTGCCGGAGGGATTCCGGCAGGGTCTTTGCTATGACAGCGGCTCGGAGATCACATGATGCTCCTCGTCAGACTGTTCCATCATCTTCTGCGCATACTCGTTCGCGAAATCAAAGATAAAATTCTCATAGTCGATCTGCACCCCGAAGGTATTTTCAACCTTACCGACGAGCTTCTGCACCATGTCCTCTTCTTCGTCGGTCTGTTCCTGCCGAGGTTCCTCCAGCAGATACGGCCCGACGGTATCCTTGATGATACCACTGACAAAATTATAAGCAAGCAGCAATACGACCGCCAGAACGGCAACCTTGATCCAAACCGTCCACCAATAGCGTCTCATAGCTGTCCTCACTTCCTTTCACCTTTTTTCGACGAGCCGCGCCGAAAAAAGTTCCGCGTTCCGATTTATTTTGCAGCCTTATCCTGCGCGATCAGGAGCTTGAGTGCCTCAACGCCAACGCGTACGGCAGCGGAGGTGTCCTCGCTCATCTTCTGATCCAGACCCGCAGCCTCGCGCTCCTGATTCCATATAACATGGAAGCACGAACCGCAGCGGCAGCCGAGGGCATCCGCAACCACAAACAGCGCGGCGGACTCCATCTCGCTTGCCAAAACGCCGAGACGCTTCCACGCCTCCCACTTTTGCAGCAGCTCATAGGAAACGGGCATCTTCGCGGGACTGTGCTGACCGTAGAAGGCGTCCTTGCACTGCACAACGCCCACATGGGTGGTCTTGCCCATCGCCTGCGCTGCCTGACGCAGAGCGATCGTCACATCGAGGTTCGCCACGGCGGGATACTCGATGGGCGCATATTCCATTGAGGTATGCTCAAAGCGGATCGCGCCTGTAGCGACGACGATATCGCCGGACTGGACATCCAAGTTGATGCCGCCGCAGGTGCCGACACGGATAAAGGTATCCGCGCCGATATTGTGCAGCTCCTCCATGGCGATGGAGGCAGAGGGACCGCCGATGCCAGTGGAGCAGACGCTGACCTTTTCGCCCAGCAGTGTGCCGGTATAGATATTGTACTCGCGGTTTTGGCTGATATGCACGGGGTTGTCAAAGAGCTTCGCGATCGACTCGCAGCGCCCGGGGTCGCCGGGCAGGATGCAGTAACGACCGACATCGCCCTCGACGCAATGGATATGGAACTGTTTTTCAAGCTGTTGCATGAGAACACACTCCTTAAATTATGATTTGGTAACTTATAGTATAGCGTAAATCCGAAAAAACAGCAATCGCTTTTCGTATCTTACCTGATTCTTTGTAATTCTGCACGAAAACGCGGGTTCTTTTTTGTGGAAAACCTCAGAAAAGTGTGATCTGGCTGGTGTCCGGCAGGTTGCCGAACGCGCCCGCTTCCTTGAGCTTTTCAATGTGCGTCTTGGATACCTTCGGGCAGGCAGCGGAGAATTCCTCGATAGAAACGAATTGCTTTCCCTCTCGTCCGTTACAAATATCCCACGCCGCGCTCTCGCCGAGCCCCGACACCGCAACAAAGGGCGGCAAAAGTTTTCCATCCTTGATGACAAAGCGGATCGCGTGGGACTCGTACAGATCAATATCCGCAAATGCGAAGCCGCGCAGATAGAATTCGTAGCAGACCTCGAGCGTCGTCAACAGGTCGTCGTCCTTCGCCGTACGGTCGGGGTTGTTGGAGATCGCCTTGATATGCGCCTTGACCGTCTCCATGCCATGGGTCATCATCACCGCATCAAAGCCGTCCTTCTGACTGCGGCGGTAGAAATACGCCGCATAGAACGCCAGCGGATGATGCACCTTGAACCACGCAATGCGGAACGCCATCATAACATAGGCGGCAGCGTGCGCCTTCGGGAAGAGATACTGGATCTTTTTACAAGAGCCGATATACCAATCCGGCACGCCGTGGTCGATCATCTCCTGCTCCGCGCCCTCCGGCAGTCCTCTGCCCTTACGCACCGCCTCCATGATCTTGAACGCTCGCTGTTCCGGCATGCCGCATTTGATCAGATAGAGCATGATATCGTCGCGGCAGCCGATGGCCTGTCCGACCGTCGCCGTGCCGCTGAGGATCAGATCCTTGGCATTGCCGAGCCACACATCCGTGCCGTGGGAAAAGCCGGAAAGACGGATGAGGGTATCAAACTGGTCGGGCTTGGTGTCCACGAGCATTCCGCGCACGAAGGTTGTACCGAATTCCGGGATCGCGACCGCCCCCGTGGGACCTAAGATCGGGTCGTTTTCATAGCCGAGCACTTTGCTTGAGACGAAGATCGACATGGTGTCCTTATCATCCAGCGGGATCTTCTGCGCATTGACATGCGTTAAGTCCTCCATCATGCGGATCATCGTCGGGTCATCGTGCCCGAGCATATCCAGTTTAAGAAGGTTTTCCTCCATGGAGTGATATTCAAAATGGGTCGTGATGATGTCCGTGTGGATATCGTCGGCGGGATGCTGCACGGGGCAGAAATCCCAAATCTCATTCTCCTGGGGGATAACGACCAGACCGCCCGGGTGCTGCCCCGTCGTGCGGCGCACATCCACGCAGCCCATTGCCAAGCGGTTCTCCTCCGCACGGCTGACGGTTCTATTCCGCTCCGCGAGGTATTTTTTCACATAGCCAAAGGCGGTCTTGTCCGCCACCGTGCCGATGGTGCCCGCACGGAAGACATGGCTCGCGCCGAACATCTCCACGCAGTAGGCATGCGCCTTGGACTGATATTCACCCGAAAAGTTCAGGTCAATATCCGGGACTTTATTGCCGCCGAAGCCAAGGAAGGTTTCGAAGGGGATGTTGAAACCGTCCTTATCAAGCTTCTCTCCGCATTCGGGGCACACCGCGTCGGGCAGGTCGGCGCCGCAGTTAATGCCCTCGGGCACCTCGAAGGAGCAGTATTTGCAATTCGGGCAGCGGTAATGCGCGGGCAGGGAGTTGACCTCGGTGATGCCCGACATATAAGCAACCAGCGATGAGCCGACCGAACCACGGGAGCCGACGAGATAGCCGTGCTCCAAAGAATTCTGCACCAGCTTCTGCGCCGACATATAAATAACGTCGTAATGACAGGTGATGATATCGTGCAGCTCCGTCTCCACGCGCTTTGTCACGATCTCCGGCGGATTCTCCCCATACAGGCGGTGCATTTTCCCGTACACCAGCGATTTCAGATCCTCCACGGAGTTTTCGATCTTCGGCGCAAAGAGGTTGTGCGGCACGGGTCGAATGGTATCGCACATATCCGCGATACGGTTCGGATTCGTCACGACGACCTCAAACGCCTTTTCCGCGCCGAGATAGGAGAATTCCTCCAGCATCTCGTCCGTCGTGCGGAAATAGAGCGGATTTTCACGGTCGCAGTCGGGAAAGCCCTTGGTCGCCAGCAGAATGCGGCGGTAGATCTCATCCTCCGGATTGAGAAAATGCACATCCCCCGTCGCGCAGACCGGCTTGCCCAGCGCCTCGCCGAGCTGCACGATCGTGCGGTTGAAGTCCCGCAGCTGCTCCTCGCTCTCGGCGAGACCCTCTGCCAGCAGGAAGCGGTTATTGCTTAAGGGCTGAATCTCCAAAAAGTCATAGAACGAGGCAATGCGTTTCAGCTCCGCGTGGCTTTTATGCGCGAGAACCGCCTGAAACAGCTCTCCCGCCTCGCAGGCGGAGCCGATGATCAGACCCTCCCGCAGCTCCATGAGCCGGGACTTCGGCATACGCGGATTGCGCTTGAAATATTTCAGGTGGGCGTCGGAGATCAGATGATAGAGATTCCGCAGTCCCATCTGATTCTTGGCAAACACGATGATATGCTTGGCGCGGCGGTCGGTGATCTTACCGCCCGCGCGCAAACTGACCATGTCCGCGTTGATGCTCTGAATGTCGCTTAGCCCGCGCTCCTGCAGCATCTTGGCAAAGCGCAGATAGAGGTAGCCGCAGGTCAGCGCGTCATCCGAGGCGCGGTGATGGTTAAAGTCCGGCAGACTCAGCGCATCCGCCACGATATTCAGCTTGTGCTTGGACAGGTGCGGCATCAGGTTTTGCGACAGCACCAGCGTGTCAATATAGGTCGGCTCAAAGGGGATGTTCAGCCGCTCACACGCCGCCGTCAAAAAGCCGACGTCGAAATCCGCGTTATGTGCCACGAGCGGACGGTCGCCGCAGAAGTGCAGGAAGTCCGGCAGCGCCTCTGCAATGTCGGGCGCACCCCGCAGCATCGCGTCGGTAATGCCCGTCAGCTCGACGATCTTCGGCTCCAGCGGGCGCTTCGGATCGACGAAGGTCTGGAAGGTATCGACCACCTCGCCGTCGCGCAAAATGACCGCGCCGATCTCCGTAATGACCTCCTTCTCTGCGGAAAGCCCCGTCGTCTCGAGGTCGAAGGCGACGAATTCCCCATCCAGCGGCATGTTCTTCTCGCCGTGCACCGCGATGCGGTCGTCTACATCGTTTACATAATATCCCTCGCAGCCGTAGAGGATCTTGATATTCTGATCCGTTCCGGCGACCTTGTTCTTGCTCGCCTTGAGTGCGTCGGGGAAGGAGGATGCAACACCGTGATCGGTGATCGCGATCGCCTTGTGGCCCCAGCGGGCAGCGGTGGCGACAGCTTCGCCGGTCTTGGTCAGTGCGTCCATCATGGACATGGTCGTGTGCAGATGCAGCTCGACCCGTTTTTCCGCTGCGGTATCCTCCCGCTTGGGCGCGTCCATGCGGGCAATGGCATAGGGACGGATGACCAGCTCCTTGGCATAGTTGTCATAGTCCACCTTGCCCTGTACACGCACCCACATCCCGGGCTTTTGAATCGCGTCCGTAATGGGCTTTGCCGTGTCGCCCTTCATAAAGTCACTGATGCGGACGGAGCTTGTATAGTCCGTCATGTCAAAGCCGATGACCGTCGCGGCGCGCTTGTTGATCTCGCGGTGCTCCACGGCAAAAATTTTCCCCTCGATAATGACGCGTTCGCCCTGCTGCTCCAGCGTGATCTCCCGCATTGACACTGCCGCGCCCTTGAAGGGCTTGCCGTAGATCATCGAGGGCGGCTGCTCCGTCTTTTTCCCGCCGGAGATCGCAGCAAGAACGGCAGGCAGGTCGCGCGCCGCCTCCCGCCGCAGACGCTCCGTCTCGGCAAAGAGGGCTTCCCCCTCCAGCTCATTGCCCGCGACAATCCTGATTTGCGTCCGCACGCCGAAGCGTTCGAAAATATATTGCTCCGCGGCAGGCAGGTGCGGTTTTAGCGCGTCCTTCCCATTGGCGCGCAGAAACAGCGTGCTCTCCCCTTCGGCAAGCTCCCATGTGCAGCCTGCAAGGCTGGCGACTGCGGGAGAATACCTTGCGATCAGCACGCGGGAAAGCTCCGCGCCGTCAAGCTTTTGCAGCTCAGAGTCGGGATAGCGCGGCTTGATCGTCACGCGGTTGAGTCCGTAAAGTCCACACAGTGCCTGCTCCGCCTCCTGCAGGTCCTTCGCCGGAAGGTAGGCGGGCAAAGAAACGGTCAGGGAGATCGTCTTGCTCTCTTGGTCGATCTCCGCATGACTGACCGCTGCTTGCAGAAGTGCTGCACGCAGCGGCTCGTTTGGTTGATATTCAAAAAACATTTCCAGAAAAGGGAATGAGTTCATGCTTCTCTCCTAAAAATCTCTGTATCTGTAGGGCGGGGACATGTCCCCGCCCTACAGGGGGGTGTTTCGTTTATCATGGTGCGTTTTTTCGCGTGTGTATTGCGAGGCGCCTGCGTTGTGGCAACCTCATGCAGGAACTACGAACTGCATACAAATCTATTCTCTGTACCGTCTGCCTGCCGCTAACGCGGTCGGCACGCCCAGTGGTCGTGCCCTACGAAGGTAGAATGCCCCCTCGCCGTAGGGCGCGCACCCGCAGGGGGTATGCCGCATCCGTAACGCTCCTTCGTCGCGAACGGCTGCGCTAACGACCTCGGCGCGCCGGTGCAGGAACTACCGACTGCGTACAAATTTGTTCGTCTGTACTGTCTGCCGCTTCGCGGTCGGCGGGGACATGTCCCCGCCCTACATCAGAAGTTCTCAATATACCGCAAAAGGGTGGGCAGCAGCTCGTCATAGGGGAGCTTTTCCCGCAGCTCGCCCTTGACGAAGAGCACGCCGCAGCCGTCGCCGCCGGCGATGCCGAGATCCGCCTCCCGCGCCTCGCCGGGGCCGTTGACAACGCAGCCCATGACCGCGACGGTCAGCTCCTTGTCGCAGTCCGCCAGCGCCTCCTCCACCCGGTTTGCCAGTCCGATCAGGTCGATCTTCGTTCTGCCGCAGGTCGGGCAGGAGATGAGATTCACGCCGCCCTTGCGCAGTCCCGCAGCCTTTAAGATCGCCTTTGCCGCGACCACCTCCCGCACGGGGTCTGCCGTCAGCGAGACGCGGATCGTGTCGCCGATGCCCATGCACAGCAGCCCGCCGATGCCCATGGCGGATTTGATCGTGCCCATGTACTCCGTCCCCGTCTCGGTCACGCCGACATGGAGCGGATAGTCCGATTTCTCATGCATCAGCCGATATGCCTGCATCATCAGCGGCACCGCGCTGGACTTCATCGAAACGCAGATGTCGGTAAAGCCGTATTTTTCCAAAAGGGCAATATGTTCAAACGCGCTCTCCACCAGCGCCTCCGGGGTGGGATGCCCGTATTTTTCCAGCAGGCGCTTGTCGAGACTTCCCCCGTTAACGCCGATGCGGATGGGGATATGATGCATTTTGCAGCAGTCTACCACCGCCTTAACGCGCTCCTCTCCCCCGATGTTGCCGGGGTTGATGCGAATCTTCGCCGCGCCAGCCTCCGCCGCCGCGATGGCAAGGCGGTAGTCAAAATGAATGTCCGCAACCAGGGGCAGCGGCGATTGTGCCGCGATTTTGCGGAAACCCTCTGCCGCAGCCATATCCGGCACGGCAAGCCGCGCGATCTCGCAACCCGCCGTTTTTAAGGCGCGGAGCTGGACGAGGCTGCCGTCTACATCCGTTGTGGCGGTGTTGAGCATGGACTGGATGGACACGGGCGCGCCGCCGCCCACCTTCACGCCGCCGACATTGATCTGTTTTGTCATTGGTTCACCCTCAATCAATTAAACAGTTGGAAAATATCTTTAAAGGTAACCACCGCCATAAACGCCAAAAGCAGGATCATAAACGCGCCGTTCAGATACGCCTCGTACTTCGGATTGAGCTTGCGGCGCAATATCTTCTCCGCCGCCGCCGTCACGAGCAGGCACACCACGCGTCCGCCGTCGAGGGCGGGAATGGGCAGTAGATTCATGACCGCGAGGTTGATGGCGATAAAGCCGAACATATACAGCACATACAGTACGCCATCGCCGACCGTCTCGGATTGGACGCTCTGCTCCGTCACGACGGAGACGATGCCCACGGGGCCGGACATATCCTTCAGTCCCGCCTTGCCCGTAAAAAGGTCGGAAAGTCCCATGCGCACCATGCGCACGAAGTCTCTGCAATTATTCCACGAGTAGGACAGCACGCCGCCGAAGCTCTTCTCCTCGATGCCGATGGAGAAGCCGTAATACTTCTGCTCTCCCGTGCCGTAGTCACGCTTGAGGGGCACATCGTCAAGGTGTATTTTCTCGCCCTCGCGGAGAATCACGAGATCGTGGACGCCGGAGTTGTCTCTGTCCAAGAGCATCGTAATATCGCTGCCGACATAGACGCGCTCGCCGTCGATCGAATAGAATTCGTCTCCGACCTGCAAAACCTGCGCAAAGGGTCTGCCCTCCTCGATCAGGGCGATCTGCGTGGTGTTGAGGTAATTCCCTGAGAGGGAAATGACCAGCACGGTGATCAAAAATCCGATGAGGAAGTTCATCGCCGAACCCGCAACAAGAATGATCAGCCGCTTCCATACCTTCGCGTTGCCGAAGGCGCGGGGATTGTCGCTGTCGCCGTCCTCGCCCTCCATGGCGCAGTAGCCGCCGATGGGGATGCAGCGCAGGGAGTAAAGCGTCTCACCCTTCTGCTTTTTCCAAATGGCAGGACCCATAAAAAGGGAAAATTCGTTGACCTGCACACCGGACAGCTTCGCGGTGATAAAATGTCCGAACTCGTGCACCAGGATCAGCACGCCGAACAGCAGGATCGCTAAGAGAATATAGAATACGGTCAAAGCACAACACCTCACGCGAAGCGTTCCACGGCGGCGCGCGCCAAACGGTCAGCTTCCAAAATTTCATTCAGATCGGGCGTCTTGACAAAGGGCACCGACTCCATTGCCTGACGGACGAGGCGAGGAATGTCATAAAATCCGATCTCGTCAGCCAAATATTTTGCCACGGCGGTCTCGTTCGCCCCGTTCATCGCCGCGCAGACATTGCCCCCGCGCTCCGCCGCCTGTTTTGCGAGGGACAGGCAGGGAAACGCCGTCTCGTCCGGCTTGTCAAAGGTCAGCGCCCCGCAGGTCAGCAGATCCAAGGGCGCCGCGGGATTCTCCGCACGGTGGGGATAGGTCAGCGCCAGACGGATCGGCACGCGCATATCCGGCACGCCGAGCTGTGCCATCACCGCGCCGTCGCGGAACTCCACAAGGGAGTGGACAATGCTCTGCCGGTGGATCAGCACCTCGACCTGTGACAGCGGCAGGTCATACAGGCGCATTGCCTCAATGACCTCCAAGCCCTTATTCATTAGTGTAGCGCAGTCGATGGTGATTTTATGCCCCATCTTCCAATTCGGATGGCGCAAAGCGTCCGCCTTTGTCACGCCCTGCAGCTCCGCAGGCAGTTTTCCGTAGAACGGGCCGCCGGAGCAGGTCAGCAGGAGCCGCCGCACCTCGCGCCGATCCCCGCAGCCCATCAGGCACTGGAAGATCGCGGAATGCTCGGAATCCACTGGAATGATCTCCGCGCCGTATTCCCGCGCCGCCTGCATCACCAGTTCCCCCGCGCAGACAAGCGTCTCCTTGTTGGCAAGGGCAATACGCTTTTTCTTTTGAATTGCCGCTAACGTCGGGCGCAAGCCGACCATACCGACGACTGCCGTCACCACGGTGTCGGCTTTTTCGTATTCCGCAGCGGCAATCAATCCGTCCATGCCGAAAAGGACACGGATATTCTCGCCCCGCAGCTCGTTTTCCAGCCGTCTTGCGGCTTCCTCCGTCGCCATCACGGCAAGCTCCGGGCGGAATTTACGGCACTGTTCCGCCATGCGCTCCACATTCGTCCCCGCCGTCAGCGCGACGACACGAATCTGCTCCATCTGCTCGACCACTTCGAGCGTCTGCCGCCCGATGGAGCCGGTCGAGCCGAGAATCGAAAGCCGGTTCGTCATCTTATTTCACCGCAAAGGGCAGCAGGAGAATGAAAATTTCCGCGATCGGCGCACAGATCATCGTGCTGTCAAAGCGGTCGAGAATGCCGCCGTGTCCGGGGATCAGGTTGCCGTAGTCCTTGATACCCACCTGCCGTTTGACCACGGAGAGGGTCAAGTCGCCGAGCATCGAGCCGAGGGCGCCAACCACGCCGTAGATCGCGGCATAGAAATAGTTGACCTGTGCAAAGCCGAAGCACTTGTTCAAAATCAAGGTATAAAGCACCATGCCGAGGATATTCACGACCACGCCGCCGATCGCGCCCTCCACGGTCTTTTTCGGGCTGACCACGGGCGCGAGCTTATGCTTTCCGCAGGCTTTCCCGACAAAATACGCGCCGCTGTCGGCGACCATAGAAATCAAAAATGCGACGAGGATATAATATTTGCCGCTCTCCATCCCGCGCAGACGCACCAGCGCGCCGATCAGGAAGGGATAGACCACGCCGCTGAACAGCGCGACGCACAGTGCGGTAAATTTCAGCTCCGTATGCGCTGCCAGCAGCTCGCAAAACAGCAGGCAGGCATAGGCAAACAGCCCCAAGAGCATGGAAAGCCACAGGGTCTGCTCGCTCACCACCGCGCAGGCACGCAGCCAAGACCACATCACCACCGCCGCCGCCATCAGGGCGGTGTAAGCGACAATGCGCTTGTGCTTCAAAATGCCCGTGCGCCAAAGCATCTCATACGCCGCGACCATGCACGCCAGCGCAAACAAAATCGCCGTTCCGACGGGCGGAAGCAGCAGCACGATCACCAAAAGCAGGGGCAGACCGACCGCCGCCGCCAAAATTCTCACCAGCATTATTTTGCACCTCCAAACCTGCGATTGCGCCCGTGAAAGGAGGCGATCGCCTTTTCCAGCTCCTCCGGCGTGAAGTCAGGCCAGAGTACATCCGTAAAATAATATTCGGCATATGCCGACTGCCATAACAGAAAATTGGAAGTCCGCAGCTCTCCGCCCGGACGAATGACCAGCTCCGGATCGGGTACGCCCGCCGAGAACATTCTGTCGGAGAGCATCGCCTCCGTCAGCTCCTCGGGACGGCACTTGCCCTCCGCGCAGTCCCGCGCAAAGGACTGCGCCGCGCGGACGATCTCGTCACGTCCGCCGTAGTTGAGGCAGAAGTTGACCTGCACGCCTGCGTATTTTTTCGAGCGCTCCGCAGCAATGCGCGCCTCCTCCTGCAATTCGAGGGAAAGCCGCGTCAGGTCGCCAAAGAAGCAGAAGCGCACGCGGTTTTTGTCCATATCCGCAATTGCCTCGCGCAAATACTTTTCCAGCAAGTCCATGATGGCGTCCACCTCCTCCTCCGAGCGTTTCCAGTTCTCTGTGGAGAAGGCATAGACGGTCAGGTATTGCAGCCCGATGGATTTGGCGTAGTTCGCGATGGTACGGAACGCCTCCGCGCCGACCTTGTGACCCGCCTGACGCGGCAGCCCGCGCTTTTTCGCCCAGCGCCCGTTGCCGTCCATGACGATGGCAATGTGCGTCGGCACAGGACGGGACAGCTCGACCTTTTTTTGTTTCTTCCGAAAGAGCATAGGCATCTCCCTAAAGCAGCCGCCTCCCGGCGGCTGCAAAGTGTATCAAAGATTATTCTATTCTGTAGGGCGGGGACATGTCCCCAAGGGTGCAGGAACTACCGTCATCATACCAGCTTCCCTTTCATGTCATTGCGAACCCAGTGCGCACACTGGGTGTGGCAATCTCGTGAAGGAACTACCAACTGCGTACCAATCCGTTCGCCTGTACCATCTGCCGCTTACGCGGTCGGCGCGCCGGGGTCGTCGCGCCCTACGGCGAGAGTGCATTCCGTGATCCGTAGGGCACGACGACTCGGCGTGCCGGTGCAGGAACTACCATCTGCGCACCAACTCGGTTATGCGTACCGTCTGCCGCTTACGCGGTCGGCGGGGACATGTCCCCGCCCTACAGTACATAGAAACAGGGTTTTTACAGCTCCATAAGCTCCTTTTCCTTGACCCCGCAGGCATCGTCGACCTTCTTGATATACTTGTCGGTCAGCTCCTGCAGATCCTTCTCGGCTTTCTTCTGATCGTCCTCGGTGATCTCGGAGTCCTTCTTGAGCTTTTTGATATAGTCCATCGCGTCGCGGCGGATGTTGCGCACGGCGACCTTCGCATCCTCGCCGTATTTTCTCACCTGCTTGGCAAGCTCGCGGCGGCGCTCCTCGGTGAGCTGCGGGAAGACCAGACGGATCACTCTGCCGTCGTTCTGCGGGTTAATGCCGAGATCGGAGGACTGGATCGCCTTTTCGATCTTCTTCAGCAGGCTGCCGTCCCAGGGCTGAATGACCAGCGTGCGGGCATCGGGGGAGGAGATCGTACCGACCTGTCCGATGGGGGTATCCACGCCGTAGTATTCCACCGTGATGCGGTCAAGTACTCTTGCGTTGGCTCTGCCAGCGCGAATGGCGCCGAAGTCCTCCTGCAAAATCTCGAGGGTCTTGTCCATTTTTCGGTTGAATTCCTTAAAGTCTACTGCCATGTTATTTTTCCTCCTTAACTACTGTTCCGATTTTTTCTCCCATCACGACGCGAAGGATGTTTTCAGGATCCTTGAGCGCAAACAGGATGATGGGGATATGGTTGTCCATGGAAAGGGATGTTGCCGTGCTGTCCATGACCATCAGGTGCTTCGACAGCACCTCGTCATAGGTGATCTCGTCAAACTTGACCGCGTCGGGATTCTTCACGGGATCGTCGGAATAGACGCCGTCCACATTCTTGGCAAGCAGGATCGCGTCCGCGTTGATCTCCGCCGCACGCAGCACCGCGCCGGTGTCGGTGGAGAAGAACGGATTGCCCGTGCCGCAGCCGAAAATGACCACGCGTCCCTTCTCCAAATGGCGGATGGCCTTGCCGCGAATATAGGGCTCGGCAATGCGGCTCATCTCAATTGCGGTCTGCACGCGTACCTCAACACCGCGCTGCTCCAGCGAATCCGCGAGGGCGAGGCAGTTGATGACCGTCGCCAGCATCCCCATATGGTCCGCGCGGGTGCGCTCCATACGATCGCCGCCGTCCTTAATGCCCCGCCAGAAGTTGCCGCCGCCGACGACAATGCCAATCTGTACGCCGCTTTCGACGCAGCGCTTGACCACATCGCACACGCTGCCGATCACATCAAAGTCCAGTCCTCTGTGGGCATCGCCCGCCAGCGCCTCCCCGCTGATCTTCAGCAAGACGCGGCGATATTTCGGCTCGCTCATGGGAAACCACTCCTTTTATGAAAATTGTCCGCCTCTATTCTATAATAATTCGCGCCGATTGACAACCAAAATTTCGTATTTTCACAGAATGTTTTCATTTTTTTGCCCGACGCTCTGCAATTTTCAGCAAAATGTACGGAGATACCATTGCGAATTTGGGAATTATGATATATAATGAGCGGAGAATTTTTTAGTCTGAGAGGATGAAAATTATGGCAGACGAGCTGAATCGTCCGGAAATCAAAAATTTTATTGAAGCGTTCGTGGAGGAGGACATCTCCGAGGGCGGACAGTTTGCGGGGATGCAGGTACACACCCGTTTCCCGCCCGAGCCGAACGGCTATCTGCACATTGGGCACTGCAAGGCGCTGTGCATCGACTTCGGCACGGCGGAGAAGTTCGGCGGCATCTGCAACCTCCGCATGGACGACACCAACCCAATCAAGGAAGACACCGAATATGTCGATGCCATTCAAGAGGATATCCGCTGGCTCGGCTTCACATGGGACGACCGCTTCTACTACGCCTCACAGTATTTCGACAAAATGTACGAATGCGCCGAGGATCTCATTAAGAAGGGTCTTGCCTATGTCTGCGAGCTGACGCCGGAGCAGATGCGCGAATACCGCGGCGACCTCACCACCCCCGCCCGCAGTCCCTACCGCGACCGTCCGATGGAGGAATCCCTCGATCTCTTCCGCCGCATGAAGGCAGGCGAGTTCCCCAACGGCGCCATGACCCTGCGTGCGAAAATTGACCTTGCCTCGGGCAACTTCAATATGCGTGACCCCGCCATCTACCGCATCAACCATATGCCGCACCACGCCACGGGGGACAAATGGTGCATCTATCCGATGTACGACTTCGCCCACCCGATCGAAGACGCGATGGAGCATATCACCCATTCGCTCTGTTCTTTGGAATTCGAGGCGCACCGCCCGCTGTATAACTGGGTCGTAGAGCACTGCGACCTTCCCTCGAAGCCCCGCCAGATCGAGTTTGCCCGTTTGGGCATCAACTATACCGTCATGTCCAAGCGTAAGCTCCGCCTGTTGGTGGAGGAGGGACGCGTCTCCGGCTGGGACGACCCCCGTATGCCGACCCTCTGCGGTCTGCGCCGCCGCGGCTATACACCGAAGTCCGTCCGCAATTTCTGCGAGCGCATCGGCGTGGCGAAGGCTGCCTCCACCGTCGAATACGCGTTTTTGGAGCACTGCCTGCGAGAGGACTTGAATGAGACTGCCGCCCGCGTGATGGCAGTCCTGCACCCCATCCGCCTGACCGTGACCAATTACCCCGAGGGTAAGACCGAGGTCTTCACGGTCGAAAACCACCCCAATCACCCCGAGATGGGCACGCGCGAGATCACCTTCTCCCGCGATCTGTGGATCGAGGCAGAGGATTTCATGGAAGAGAAGGTCGGAAAGTTCTTCCGTCTCTTCCCGGGCAATGAAGTGCGTCTCAAGGGCGCCTATGTGGTCAAATGCACGGGCTTTGTCAAGGACGAAACCGGCAAGGTCACGGAAGTCCTCTGCGAATATGACCCCGAGTCGAGCGGCGGCGACCCCAAGGACGGCAGAAAGATCAAATCCACCATCCACTGGGTCGATGCCCGCACCGCCAAGGACGCCGAGGTGCGTCTGTATTCCAACCTGTTCACCGACCCCGACCCCGACGGCGCGGACAAGGATTTCCTCGAATGCCTGAATCCCGATTCGCTGGAAATCCTCACCGGCTGCAAGGTCGAAGCGGGCTTGGTCGGCGCAAAGGCTCCCGCCGCCTTCCAGTTCATGCGTTTGGGCTACTTCTGCCCCGACAGCAAGGACTCCACCCCGGAGCACCCCGTCTTCAACCGCTCCGTCAGCCTGAAGGACAGCTACAAACCGGCGTAACCGAAGAGCAAAAAGATGCGTAACGCAACTCGTTACGCATCTTTTTTATTCCATAAACCCCCTGTAGGGCGGGGACATGTCCCCGCCGTGGCAGCTACGATACGGTGTGCAATCTCGAAACTCCGTGCGGATGCCGCTTACGCGGTCGGCGGGGACATGTCCCCGCCCTACAGAGAAGCTACCCCCATATGTCATTGCGAGGCGCGCACACCCGCAAGGGGGGGTACGCCGCATCCGTAACGCTCGTTCCTCGCGAACGGCTGCGCAGGCGACGCGGCAATCTCGTGCAGGCACTACCAAGTATGTACCAACAACCGGAGATCGCCGCAACTTATCCGATTCTCTCCGCCTGCTGCTTCTTTCGCCGCAGCCAGCACAGCAGCGCGTAAAGGTCGTTCAGCAGGAACATGACGAAGCAGACGATCATCGGCAAATAAGCAAGCTCCTCCACCGTCGCCAGAATCCACAAAACGATCATCACCGCATCGTTGCACGCATACCCAAGCGCATAATACGGACTGCGCAGGCAGACCAAACAGGCGGTCAGGAAGCTCGTCGCAACGGAGATCGTGCTGACAAGCAGATTCGCCGTGCCGAGCGCTTGCAGGATAAAATAAAACCCTACGGTGACACCCACAGTCAATACGGTCAGGAGTACGCCCTGCTGTTTGGAAAGTGTGCCGACCTTCACCTCGGCAGTATCCGCAAAGGGATGCCGCAGCCACGCAAGAATTGCTGCAACCGCCATCGGTGCGGTCATGCAGAGCCATGTCAGCATCTCGCCGTAATACCGGAACTGCCATGAAATGACAGCATAGAGTACGGCGAATACAACCGTCAGTCCCTGCCCCAGCACATGCCCCTTCGCAGTAAAGATAATGGAGCTTTCGCCGATCAATGACGCGATCAGTGTCAGATATTGTCTGTCCGGCGAGAGCAGATACGCCGCCGTGACGATGCACATCGAAGCGATCCACAGGCACCACTCAAACCCTGTCAATTCCTTGAGTGGATTTTGGAATCGGATGGATTGGGATTGTTTTTTCATGGCAAGCACCCGCTTTCGATAACTACCTATGGAACCTCTGAACAAATCAGCGGATCTTTTGCCGCACTATTGCAAAATCATCAGATTCAAGTCAACCGCGCCTTCGATCCCGTTGACCGTGCCGCTGTCGGTGTATTGGAGACAGTCGAAGTGATAGCGGAAGCTCGGTGTGTCGCCGTATTCCGCCAGCCAAAGCGTATATTCCTGCAAGCGCTCCAACTCCAAATATCCATAGCCGTAGCTCTGATTGAAATACACCCCCGCGGTATAACCCTTCCGCTCGACCGCCTCGCAAAACGCGATCGCGCAGTCCGTCATCGGTACGGAGGCGGCACTCTCCACGCGGGAGCCGCCGGAAACCTCCTCCCAGTCGTAAAACACGGGCAGCTCGAGCGATTCCCCGTCCAACAGACGGCATGCCAACTCTGCTTCCTCCTCCGCCTCCTCCGGCGTCAGCGCCTGTGAGAAAAAGTACACACCGATCTGCAAGCCCGCCGCCCGCGCACCTGCCAAATTCTCGCGGAATTGCTCGTCCTCATAGAGCTTTCCCTCCGTCGAGCCGCGATAGCCCACCCGCAGGATCGCAAACTCCACGCCCGCGTCCGCAACCGCCTGCCAGTCGATCAAGCCCTGATGGGTGGATACATCAATGCCCACCATATACGGCGCGTCCTCATAGCATAAGAAGCCGTCGCGCATCACAAAGGCATCGGCGTCATATGCATTTTTCGCCGCCGTCGGCGCAGTCGTCTCATTGGAGGCGGTCTGTGCGGGCGCGCGCAGAAGATACACCGCTGTTCCGACAGAAATCACCAGTATTGCCGCGAGGAAAGCGATCAAAACATTGGTGAGGTTCGGTCCTGTCTTTTTTCTTTTCCGTGCCATAGCCTACCGCCTTTCCGTTTTCTCTATTGTATCATATCCGTCAATCCCCCGAAACCGTGTGTCAGCCATCAACAAACACACACCATGATAAACGAATCGTCCGAGGCGAGGCGCGGCTTACCGGGAGCTTCAGCCGTTTCTTCCGTACTCAAATTCCAACGCCGCGCCGGTCGCTGCAATCTGCGTTTCTTCGGCACATGGTCAATTTTCATAAGATTTTAGTTAGCCATTTCTAACTTATTGTATGACCTGCCGAAAACGGCGGGCAAAGGTAAAATTTTCTCTCCGCTCTATTGACAAACAAGGTAGGCATGCATATAATGATAAAGAAGTTAGTTTCAGCTAACCTTATTTTTTTCAAATTCGAGTTAGCAAAGGCTAATCGTATAGTACATCGCGAGATGTGATGCCGCGCACCATCGGAGTAAGCGTTTTCGAATATATCTCTAAGGGGGGTAGAACCATGCTGCCGCTTACGCTTGCAGAGGTCGGAGAGGAAAACATCATTAAAAAAATCGGAGGCAAACAGGAGGTCAAGTCGCATTTGGAAAACCTCGGTTTTGTCGTGGGAGGCGCCGTCACGGTCATCAACACCATCGGCGGCAATGTGATCGTAAACGTCAAGGAATCCCGCATCGCGATCAGCAAAGAAATGGCGCAGAAGATCATGGTATAACGCATATGACCCCTCTGCACTGCGGGGACATGTCCCCGCCTACAGAAGATTTCATCGCAATGACTGGGAAGGCGAATTTTCATATCAATTCAAAAAAGGAGGCAAACAGCAATGAAAACTTTGAGACAGGCGAAGGTCGGTGAGACGGTTCGCGTTGTAAAGCTTCACGGCGAGGGCGCGGTCAAGCGCCGTATCATGGATATGGGGCTGACAAAGGGCGTGGAGGTACATATCCGCAAGGTCGCGCCGCTCGGAGATCCCGTCGAGGTGACCGTCCGCGGCTACGAGCTTTCCATTCGCAAGGCGGATGCGGAAATGATTGAGATCGCATAAACGGCGGTCTCCCACGGGGAGGGAAAGGCTTCCCCACATTTTTTCGATTGCAGTTAGCTATAGCTAATTAAGAAAGTGAGGATATGACAAATGGATCTGCGCATTGCCCTTGCGGGTAACCCAAACTGCGGCAAAACAACGCTGTTTAACGCTCTGACCGGCTCAAACCAGTTTGTCGGCAACTGGCCGGGCGTCACGGTGGAGAAGAAGGAAGGCAAGCTGAAAAAGCACGACGGTGTCATCATCACCGACCTGCCCGGCATTTATTCCCTCTCCCCTTACACCTTGGAGGAGGTCGTCGCAAGAAATTATCTGATCAACGAGCGCCCTGACGCGGTGCTGAACATCATCGACGGCACCAACTTAGAGCGCAACCTCTATCTGACCACACAGCTCACTGAGCTTGGCATTCCCGTGGTCGTTGCCATTAACATGATGGATGTCGTCAAAAAGAACGGCGACAAGATCAACACCGCAGAGCTGTCCCGTGCCTTGGGCTGCAAGGTGGTGGAGATCTCCGCGCTGAAGGGAACCGGCATTACGGAAGCCGCCGAAGCCGCGATTGAGGCGGCAAAAAACGGCAAGACCGTCCCCATGCACACCTTCTCCGGCACGGTCGAACACGCGCTGGCGCATATTGAGGAGGCAGCCGTACACAGTATGCCGGAGGAGCAGCAGCGCTGGTACGCCATCAAGCTCTTTGAGCGCGATGATAAGGTTCTGGAGCAAATCAAGCCGGACAAAGGGATTCTTGACCACATTGAAAAGGACATCAAGGCGGTGGAGGAGGAGCTGGACGACGACGCGGAATCCATCATCACCAACGAGCGCTACATATACATCGGGGAGATCATCAAGGGCTGCTATCATAAAAAATCCGCCGGAAAGCTCTCCACCTCCGACAAGATTGACCGCGTCGTGACGAACCGCTGGGCAGCGCTTCCGATCTTCGCCGTCATCATGTTCCTCGTGTATTATATCTCTGTTTCTACCGTCGGCACCTTCGTGACGGACTGGACAAACGACGGGCTGTTCGGCGATGGCTGGCATCTGTTCGGCATCGGCTCGTCCGCCTATGACGATGCCATGACCGAATACGCCGCCGAAAACGTCCGGACGAACGAGATGACAGCCCTCGTAGACGCGGCAGCCGAAGCAGGCGTTGTCGGCGCAGAGGATTTGCAGTCTGCCATCGCCGAGGAGGACTTCGGCGCCTTTGAGGAAGCCTACGGCTCCTTTGCCGATGCTTTGGCGGAGGCAGGCTACGATATTTCCGAACTCTATGACGCGGCGCTCGGCGAGGACGCGGAGGGCGTTCCCGAGCCTGCCGATTACGGCGTTTGGGTGCCGGGCATTCCGGTGCTTGCGCAAAGAGGCTTGGAGGCGGCAAACAGCCCCGACTGGCTCAGCGGTCTGCTGGTGGACGGCATCATCGGTGGTGTCGGCGCGGTGCTCGGCTTCGTGCCGCAGATGCTTGTCCTTTTCATTCTCCTTGCGTTCCTTGAGGCGTGCGGCTATATGTCCCGTATTGCCTTCGTGCTTGACCGTATTTTCCGCAAATTCGGTCTGTCGGGCAAGTCCTTTATCCCGATGCTCATCGGCACGGGCTGCGGCGTACCCGGCATCATGGCGTCACGCACCATTGAAAACGAACGCGACCGCCGCATGACGATCATGACGACCACCTTCATCCCCTGCGGCGCAAAGCTGCCGATCATCGCGCTGATCGCCTCTGCGCTGTTCGGCGGCGCGTGGTGGGTAGCACCCAGCGCCTACTTTATCGGCATTGCCGCGATCATCCTCTCGGGCATTATGCTGAAAAAGACGAAGATGTTCGCAGGCGATCCCGCGCCCTTCGTCATGGAGCTGCCGGCATACCACTGGCCGACGGTCGGCAATGTCCTCCGCTCCATGTGGGAGCGCGGCTGGTCCTTCATCAAGAAGGCGGGGACCATCATCCTGCTCTCCTCCATTCTCATCTGGGCAGGCTCCTGCTTCGGCAGGGTGGACGGCGCTTTCACCTTCAGCACCGAAATGGAGCTGGAAAACAGCGTGCTGGGCATGATCGGCAGCGCACTGTGCTGGATCTTCAAGCCCTTGGGCTTCGGCAACATCAAGGCGACCATCGCCACCATCATGGGATTGGTCGCAAAGGAGGAGGTCGTCGGTGTGTTCGGCGTGCTCGACTTCGAGGGTATGACAAAGCTTGCAGCTTACTCCTTCCTGGTGTTCAATCTGCTCTGCGCGCCGTGCTTTGCGGCAATCGGCGCCATCAAGCGCGAGATGAATTCCGCCAAATGGACATGGTTCGCCATCGGCTATCAGTGTGTGTTCGCCTATGGCGTTTCCCTGATGATCTATCAGTTTGGCTCGCTCTTCACCGGAAGTCTCAATGTGATCGGTCTGATCTGCGCCGTTGCCGTTCTCGCTTTCCTGCTGTATATGCTCTTTAAGCCCTATCAGGAATCCACCAAGCTGACAAAGACCGTCAAGGTAAGCAAGTAACCGGGAGGTATGAAAATGCTGACATGGATCTCTGAGAATATCGCAACCATCCTCATCTGCGCGGCTTTGATCGCCATTGTCGCAGCAATCATCGGCAGTATGCTACGGAATAAGAAGCAGGGCAAATCCTCCTGCGGCTGCGGCTGCGCGGACTGTCCGATGAATGGCTCTTGTCATTCCGAAAAATAGCGCCGCATCTGCTCGAATCATCAGCCTTCCCCATACCGTAAATGCGGCACAGGGGAAGGTTGATTCGCTTTTTGTATGCTTGATACCAATCACCAATTAAAATGTGCAACGCACATTTTAATTGCGATACCGTG
>JAEDOK010000133.1 GCA_016302005.1 Oscillospiraceae bacterium
ATCACGCCGGTGCAAGATATGCCTGGCATGACAAAACTCTAGGAGAATGGAGACTAACGATTCAATTGGATAATCAGGGAATATGGTTTCTCTCTGTGTTTGTAAAAGAAGACGGAAGATTTGAAAAATATAGCCTTGATTATGAGATGGCATCAGATTTTCACTATGAATTTCGTGACGAAAAAGGACTGCGTAAAAAGATTTATTCTTCCGGTGATGAGAAGAAATACCTGGCTGAAGTGCTGATCAGATATGTGCAGATGAACGGAGGAAATGCTTTGCTTAGCGCTTTGCATCCATTCATTACAGCACAATATCATTATGACTAAATGAATAGGGTTGATATGTTTCCTCATACACAGAGGGTAGATTTGTTTCCGTGTTGTGTCGACATTCACGACATCGTCTTGTTCCATGTGGAGACGGTAGTATTGATGTCAAGGGTAGAGAAATAAAGCGTGAAAAACGTCTGATTCCCGGGATTTTGGGCTATATTCGCTGACATTCATGTGTCAAGGGGACGGTTTTTTTGACACACTTTTTCAGAGAGGATTTGCCCTTGGGTTCTGTAGCAAAAGGAGGAATATTTCCGAAATGAGCAAAGTTTTACTGACAGTCACGGAGAGCAGATGCCGGTGTGGATATTCGAAGGCGGGGGATACCTTTGCCGATGAGGATCTCTGTCCACCTATTTGTCATGAGCTTTGGAATAACATATACCCGTCTGTGTATGCGTTACAAAACGGGGCGACAATTGTATATTGAACCGATTGCAACGCTGATCTACTCCGCAACAGAAATTCGGAGAACCATTTGAAACTATGTCCGAGAAAGCGGAATTTTCGATGGCGTCTCCCTTGATGGCTTGGGGGAATACTATGGAAGCTGCACAAGAAATGGCAAGAGACGAAATACCGGCAGCGGCGGAGGAATGTTTGCCTCCGGTGGATGCTGTGGTGATGGCAGGAGACCCAACAGGTGGAATGTCCATTGAAGAGATGCGAAGGCAAGCTGCGGCAGCGATTACCGAACGGGAATTGGCGGAAGCCTTTGCGCTGGCAGAAAACAAGGCATGGTGGGTCGAAGACAATGAATATGACTACGAAGAAGGAACACCGGAACACACGGAAGCCCGCCGTATCACTGACGCATGGTTTGCGGTTGCAGACAGTATAAAGGAGCGGATATTTTCCGTTCTTTGCAGTGAAGGCGTCAGCATCCCGGAGCGCACACAGATCAAGGTTCTGGCTCAGTTTATGGAGCGGAACGGATTTCAAGACGGCCGAGGCTGGTGGGTAAAGGAACCGTGTCAAGGGGATCGTCCCTGTGGCACAAAACGGAGGCAAGCGCGGTGACCGAGAGGTTTCTATGAAAGAAAGCGGTAAGGCGCTGTCAGTGGCGATAGTTTTCCGCTTCGGATACAGCGTGTTCCGACGAGGGCAGAGCTTCATCGGAAAGTCATGAAATGAAAAAAGTGTCAAGGAACCCGTCCCCTTGACACACGAGATTGTATGCACTTGGTAGTTCCTGCATGCGGCGGGGACATGTCCCCGCCCTACAGAAAAAGATGTCAGAGGATCGGTTCCTTGGCATCTTTTTTTGCGGCTGGGAGTTGGGAGTTTTTGTTTTTCCTGTTCGAACGCTTGCAATGGGGCGAGAAAAATGCTACAATATACTGTAAAAATGTATCATTCGGAGGATTCTCCCATTGGAAACGAAAACGACGGTGATCTCCCCGGAGGAGATTCGGCGGCAGAACGCGATCTGCGGCGAGATCAGGGAATATTGGGCGGCGCAGGGCATCACGCCTTTGGCGTTTGTGGACACCTACGGCTGCCAGCAAAATGAGGCGGATTCCGAGCGGATCCGCGGGATGCTCGTGGAGGCGGGCTATGCCTTAACGGACACCGAGGAGGGCGCGGATGTCATTGTCTTAAACACCTGCGCCATTCGGGAGCACGCCGAGCAGCGCGTGTTCGGCAATGTCGGCGCCCTCGTCCACACCAAGCGCCGCCATCCGCGGCAGAAAATTTTCCTCTGCGGCTGCATGATGGGGCAGCCTGCCGTCTCTGACCGCATCAAGCACTCCTATCCCCATGTGGACGGCGTATTCTCGACCCATCACCTTTGGGAGTTCCCCGCCTTGCTGCTGCGCGTGCTGAAAACGGGCAAGCGCGTCTTTGCCGTGGAGGATTCGGCAGGCTCCATCGCCGAGGGGCTGCCCGTGGCGCGGACGAACAAGCTTAAGGCGTGGGTCAGCGTGATGTACGGCTGCAACAACTTCTGTTCCTACTGCATCGTACCCTATGTGCGCGGACGGGAACGCAGCCGTCTGCTGGAGGAGATCTACCGCGAGTGCGAGGATCTGATCGCGGCGGGCTATAAGGAGATCACCCTTTTGGGGCAGAATGTCAACTCCTACGGCAAGGATTTGGGGATCGGCGTCGATTTTGCCGATTTAATGGCGCATATCGCGGAGATGGACGGTGATTTCCGTCTGCGCTTCATGACCTCCCACCCGAAGGACGCGAGCTTTAAGCTCTTTGACACGATTGCAAAATATCCGAAGATCTGCAAGCAGTTTCATCTGCCCTTCCAGTCGGGCAACGACCGTGTCTTGAAGGAGATGAATCGACATTATACGAGAGAGCAGTATCTGCGCCTCGTCGATTACGGAAGAAGCCTGATGCCCGAGCTCGTTTTGACGAGCGATGTGATCGTCGGCTTCCCCGGCGAGACGGAGGAGGAGTTTGAGGATACGATCAGTTTGATCGAGCGTGTGCGCTACGACGCGCTGTTTACCTTTATTTTCTCGCCCAGAGGAGGCACGCCTGCGGCGAAAATGGCAGATCCCTTTACCAAAGCCGACAAAAACCGCCGCTTTGACCGGCTCTGTGCCGTGCAGAACGGTATTTCCGAGGAAAAGCACCGCGCCTATGTCGGCAAGACCATGCGCGTGCTGATCGACGGCAGAGACGACGAGCTGCTCACCGCCCGCACCGACGGCGGCAGACTGGTGCGCCTCAACGGCGGCGACGAGCTGATCGGGCAGTTTGCCGACGTTCTGATCGACGGCTGCACGACCTGGAGCCTGACGGGAAGGCTTGTAAAAAGTAGTGAATCATGAATTGTGAATCGTGAACAGGTGGCGGTCTGTGGGAAGCTGTAGCGTGCGGCATCCTTGACGCGCCTGTGGAAAGCCTTTTTGGCTAAGGGCTAAGAGTGAATGGTGAAGGACTGAGGTGTGCTTCGCACGGATGATATTATTATAGGTCAGCTTCCGTCTTTGTCATTGCGAGACCGGTGCGCACACCGGTCGTGGCAATCTCGTATAGGCATCTATAGATTGCCACGTCGCCTGCGCTCCTCGCAATGACAGAATTGGGAGCCTGTGCGTAAGTTATTCACGATTCACTGAAATATGAAGTGCCTGCACGCGGGCGGCTGATAGCCGCCCCTACGAGATAGATTAGAAACGGAGGGACACGGCATGGCGGAGCTGACGCCGATGATGCGGCAGTATCTTGAGATCAAGGAGCAGCATCCGGACTGCATCTTATTTTTCCGACTGGGCGACTTTTACGAGATGTTCGACGACGACGCGCGGCTTGCGTCAAAGGAGCTGGATCTCACGCTCACGACCCGCGACAGGGGCAAGGAAAAATCGGAACAGACACCGATGTGCGGCGTGCCGTATCATTCCGCCGAGGCCTATATTGCGCGCCTTGTGCAGCGGGGCTACAAGGTCGCCATCTGCGAGCAGATGGAGGATCCCGCCCTTGCCAAGGGCTTGGTCAAGCGGGATATTACCCGCATTGTCACGCCCGGCACGGTCGTGGAAAGCTCCATGCTCGACGAGAGCAGAAACAACTATTTCGCCTGCGTGTTCGGCAACAACGGACGCTACGGCATCAGCTTCTGCGATGTCTCGACCGGCACGTTCTATGCGACCTTTGCCGAGGGCGAGCAGGCGATGGACCGCGTGATCTACG